>WBUV01000162.1 GCA_008933525.1 Bacteroidales bacterium
GCATTGTGGACTTTCAAAGCTGCCTCATCATCGGGATGCACCTGAATTGACAGGACATCCTGAGCATCTATTAATTTGATAAGTAAAGGAAATTCGACCCCAAATTTTTCGTAAACAGAATCGCCAACTAAATCGCCCATGTACACCTCAATGAGTTCCTCCAAGTTATTACCAGCAAGGTAACCATTGGAAACAACCGAAACGTTTTCCTGAACGGCGGAAATCTCCCAGCTCTCGCCACATTTTTTTATAGTGTTAGGAACTCTTTTCTTCAAAACATTCTTCAAACTTTCGCCACCCCAAATTCTTTCCTTAAATTGTGGTGTAAATTTCAGGGGATACAAACCTTCATTCATTGAGCAAATTTTAATTTTTCAACACTCGCTTTTATAAATTATTCTTATCTTAGATTGATTAACTTTGCAAAGTTATACTAATTACTAACAACAAAAGTATTAAAAAATGCTTATTATAGGTATTGCAGGAGGCACTGGCTCAGGAAAAACAACCGTAGTAAACAGAATCATCCAATCGCTTCCCCCTGGCGAGGTTGTTATTATTCCCCAAGATTCCTACTATAGAGATAACTCCCATTTGCCCCTTGAGCAGAGGCAGGAGATGAATTTTGACCACCCCGATTCAATAGAATTTGAATTACTAACGGAGCACTTGAAAACGCTCAAATCGGGCTCATCGATTGAGCAACCAATATACTCCTATTTAACATGTACCAGGGCAAAGGAAACCGTTCCGATTCAACCACGACACGTAATTATTGTTGAAGGTATACTTATTTTCTCGTGCGAAGAATTAAGGAACTTAATGGACATTAAGGTGTTTGTTGATGCAGATGCCGATGATAGACTATCGAGAGTTATTGCTCGCGACATAGTAGAACGTGGCCGTTCGGTAAACAAGGTGTTGGAGCGTTACGAAAAAACGGTAAAACCTATGCACCTCCAATTCATTGAGCCAACAAAACGCTACGCCGATATTATTGTACCCCAAGGAGGAAACAACTCCGTGGCCATTAACATACTTTCATCAATCATCGAAAAAACCCTTAGAACCCATAATCTGCTCTAGTATGCTAAACGACATTAAACCCGAAGACCTTCTCTACCTCGATATTGAAACAGTTCCCCTTGTAGCAAACTATAATCTGCTTCCCGAAGAGCACAAAAAACTTTGGGATAAAAAAGCATCTTCGCTTATTAAGGAGTCCAATACTCCTGAATCTATCTATAACCGAGCAGGAATATATGCCGAGTTTGGCAAAATCATTTGTATATCGGTAGGGTTTGTGGTTAACAAGGATGGGGTTCGTTTTTTTAGAGTAAAATCATTTTATGGCGATGATGAAAAAGTTTTACTTACTGACTTTGCTCAAATGCTAAATAGGTTTGGCAAACGACAATCGGCAAACCTATGTGCACACAACGGAAAGGAGTTCGATTTTCCGTATATTGCTCGTAGAATGTTAATAAATGGCATTGAAATTCCGGAGATACTCAATGTTGCAGGGAAAAAACCTTGGGAGGTTAAATTCATCGACACAATGGAACTATGGAAGTTTGGCGATAACAAACATTACACCTCGTTGAACCTACTTACCTTTATATTTAATATCCCTTCACCAAAGGATGATATTGACGGAAGTCAGGTAGCACAATGCTACTATAACGGAGAACTTGAAAGAATTGTCGCCTATTGCGAAAAAGATGTACTAGCAGTAGTTCAACTATTCCTTAAATACAAAGGATTACCAACAATCGACTTAAACAATATTGAACAGGCCGATAATTAAGGTTTCGACAAAAAGCCAAGAACCACTTTCATAAAATCCTCGGGTTGTTCGGCATGCAACCAATGGCCTGCTTTATCAATAGTTACACATTGAGCTTTGGGATAAATTTCATTTATTTCAGCCAATCGCTCATTGGGAATATAATCCGACTCTCCACCTCTAATAAATAATATGTCCAGATCTTGAACAACTCTAGCATCAACATCTACACCTAGGATCATACCTTCTAAGTTCTTTTCCAATGCAGAAAGATTAATCGACCAGAAAAAGCGCCCATTCTTATCTCTTTTCAAATTTTTAAACAGAAACTGTCGTAATTTCTCTGCAGGAATCTGGATTGTTAACTCCCTATCGGCCTCTACCCTGGACTGCAAATTCGCTAATGGCAAATTAAGCATTCCTTGTATTATACTCTTATGCTCGTTGAAACTCTTCCTGAACCACGGATTGTTCCCAGAGTAACTCCAAGGCGCAACATCAACAACTATTAACTTTTCAACAAAGTTTGGGTATAACGTCTGAAATTGCATTGCTGTTCGTCCACCCATAGAATGCCCAATCAGAAAAAACTTTTGAAGTTCCAATTTTCGAACCAGCAAATACAAATCATCAGCTAAATCGCTGTATGTGTGCGAAATATCATGAGGGCTATTACCATGGTTACGCTGATCGACCAGAATAATTCGATAATATTCACCTAGTCGGTTTGCAATGCTCACCCAATTATCCGACGATCCGTACAATCCGTGAAGAATAATTACCGGAAAGCCTTTCCCTATATCCCGATAAAAAAGTTCCATTAAAACTTAATCTGCCTTAAGTAAAGTTGAATGGTGTTTTCCAAACCAAAATAAAGAGCATCGCTAATTAATGCATGCCCAATAGAAACTTCCAACAAATTGGGAATATTCTTGGCAAAGTAGTTTAGGTTCTCTAAACTTAAATCGTGTCCGGCATTCAACCCTAAGCCAACACTCTGAGCCGCATTGGCGGCTGAAATAAACGGTGCTATTGCCGACTCCCTGTCAGAACTATAGTTCGATGCATAAGGCTCTGTGTAAAGTTCCACTCTGTCGGTCAATGTATCGGCTGCATGCTTTACCAACTCAATATCTGGATTAACAAATATTGACGTACGAATACCATTTTCGTGAAACACCCCAATAATTTTCTTTAAGTAATCTTTATGTTTAATGGTGTCCCAGCCTGTATTCGAGGTTATTGCTTCGGGTGGATCGGGAACAAGTGTAACCTGCTGAGGTTTTACACTCAAAACCAAATCGATAAACGACTCCGAAGGATAACCCTCTATATTAAACTCCGTTGTTATAATTGGTTTTATATCACGTACATCCTGATATCTTATATGTCGCTCATCGGGACGAGGATGAACAGTAATACCTTCGGCGCCAAATCGCTGACAATCGATGGCTGCCTGTAAAACATTTGGAACATTTCCACCCCTTGCGTTTCGTAATGTGGCAATTTTGTTTATATTTACACTTAGATGAATCATAAAGCAACGAATTAAATTAACTTTGTACAAAAGTAACGATTTTTATATCGCAAACTGCAATGATAGCAAAGGAGATGATCTCGGATGTTATTCCTGCCCTTAAAACCTCGGATACAGGAATAACTGCCTTAAATTGGATGGACATTTTCAAAGTTTCTCATCTGCCTATCGTAAACGATGAGGAATTTCTAGGATTAATATCAGAGAATGACATCTATGACCTTAACATGCCCGAAGAACCTTTGGGAAACCATCAACTATCGTTACTCAGACCCTATGTAACGGAGGATCAACATGTTTTTGAGGTAATGGAAGTTCTCTCTAGGCTCAAATTATCGTTAGTTCCAGTACTCGATAATACTAAAAACTACTTAGGTGTAATAACTTTGATGGAGCTTCTGCATTATTTTGCTGAACTTTCTGGGCTCCAACACAAAGGAGGTATTGTTGTGCTAGAGATGAACAGTAACGATTTCTCCATGGCTCAGGTTAGCCAAATAGTTGAAGGAAATGATGCAAAAATACTCGCATCATACATCACAACACACCCTAACTCAACACAAATGGAGCTAACCCTAAAATTAAACGTAACTGACCTAACATCCATTAAACAAACTTTCGACCGCTACAACTACAATTTGGTTGGTGCCTACATGAAGCACGACGACGAAACAGACCTGTTGAACGACAGGTTAAACTTCCTGTTCCGTTTTCTGGATATTTAATGAACTTATTGAAATGAAAATTGCCATATACGGAAAGAACATTGAATCCGAACATATAGGAGCCCTTAAGGAATTATTCTCTCAACTGGAAAAATACCGTGTAGAAGTATGTATCTACAAACCGCTAATAGATTATATTTCAAATAAATTATCATTTACGCCAACCATCCACAATGCTTACGATAAACCCGAAGAGATTAAGGGGAAAGTAGATTTTATGATAAGCCTCGGAGGCGATGGCACATTTCTTGACTCGGTTTCTTTTGTTCAGGAGTCAAACATACCTATTATGGGAATTAATTTAGGTCGATTAGGCTTCTTAGCAACCATATCGATACCAGAAATGAACGATGCAATCGACTTGTTGATGGCTGGAAAGTATAAAGTAGAAAAACGTAGCATGCTTGAGGTGATTTCAACCTCGAACCTATTCACGTCTTTCCCTTTCGGGTTGAACGATTTCACCATGCAAAAGTCAGGCACGTCGATGCTTAAAGTAAACACATATATTGACGATGAGTACCTTAGTACCTACTGGGCCGATGGGTTAATTGTATCTACACCGACAGGTTCAACAGCTTACTCGCTGAGTGTAGGAGGGCCAATTGTAAGCCCAAACCTTTCGGCATTTATACTATCAGCAATTGCTCCACATAACCTCACCGTCAGACCCTTTGTTATTCCCGATACTAGCACTTTGAAGTTGGAAGCAACAGGAAGAGATGGCAAGGTTTTTCTTTCGCTCGATTCGAAAAGTCTTATTTGCGACTCGCCATTGACAGTTACGCTGAAAAAGGCTCCTTTCCATGCAAATGTAATCTGCTTAGAAGGAACTACCTTTTATAGAACATTACGTGGAAAACTCTTATGGGGTGTCGATAAACGGAGTTAAACAAACAATATATTCATTAAGGCCTACGTTAATTCAAACACGATTAAAATAAAATTGTTATATATTTGTAGCGTAATAATAAAGTGATGAGAAAGATTGTTTTATCGGCTTTACTGATTCTACTGCTTCAAACCAGTTACTCCCAAGTATGGAAGAGGAACCGGCTTGAAGTTTACGCAGGGTTACCGATAAATCATTTCTTTGGAGATATTGGAGGAACTGCAGACAAATCTAATCTAATGGGACTTAAGGACATTAGTTTTAGAGCCATGCGGCCAGGAATCTCCCTTGGCAGTGTATTTAGACTTAATCATCAATTATACATACAAGGAGGCGTAAACATTGGCTACCTTGGAAGTACCGATGAAGGATCGAGGAACGAAAACAGAAATTACGGATTCTCCACTTTGGGCACTGAAATAACAGCCACTGTTCAGTTTTACTTAATTCCTGAGAGCGAGCAAAACTATTTTTACAGTGTAATGCAACTCCGCGGAGGTTTACGTCACATTAACAAACCTATTAGCGTATATGTTTTTGGTGGTACAGGGGCACTTTTCTACAAAGTCGATCCTCGCTTAGATTTAATAGATTCAGATAGGTTCAATAACAAAGAAACATTTACGACAATTATTCCTTTAGGGGCTGGTGTAAAATATCAACTTCTGCCAAGAACCCTTATTAATGCAGAACTAGGTGCTAGGGTTGTATTATCCGACTTCCTTGATGGATTCTCACCTACACAATCCAAGCATAACGACATTTATTACACATTAAACTTCAGAATAATTTACAGGCTACCTTACGAAAATCTTCTAAAGAAATTTAAATAAAGCCAAGTAACACAATGCTTAGTAGACTTTTAACTTTATTGCTTTTACAGTTTCTTTTCACTATAAGTATTAATGCTCAAGATAAACGCGATATTGGATTGCAACTTGGCGGCACATATTACTATGGCGATTTCAACGAGAGAACACCTCTTTACAAACCCTCATTTAGTCTTGGTGTAATTTTCAGGTATAATATTAACAACTATTACTCGTTAAGGGGATCGGCTATTTATGGTAAAGTAGCGGGATCCTATAATTCTAGTTCCTATCTGCCAAACTTAACCACCTCACAATCGTTCAGCAAAACTCTCCTTGGATTTGAGGTAATGGGTGAGTTCAACTTTTTAAATTTTAATCCGACCAACGAACGCAAAGGAAAATTTTCTCCTTTTGTAAATCTTGGTATTGGAATTTCTCAAATTGGAGGAGGATTCTTTGCAAACATTCCTTTTAGTATTGGAATGAAATATACACCCGGTCAAAGGCATACAGTATCAATCGAATGGCGATTCCACAAAACCTTTACCGATAAAATTGATGAATATTCAGCCCCTGTCGACAATCGAAAAGTGTTTATTCACAATAACGATTGGGTATCGTTTGCAGGAGTTATTTACACTTATCGCCTTTTCAACAATAACAACATTTGTCCTGTTTACAAATAGAGAACTATGGCATTGATTGATGAAATAAATAAGGAAAAAGTTCCATTACATGTTGCAATAATAATGGATGGGAATGGGCGTTGGGCTAAACAACGTGGAAATCAGCGAATTTTCGGCCATCAAAATGGAGTGAGCGCTGTAAGAGCCGCAACTGAAGCTGCTGCCGAAATTGGAGTGCAATACCTCACATTATACGCCTTCTCCTCCGAGAACTGGAGCCGACCAAAATCTGAGGTGGATGCACTAATGGGTCTATTAGTTGAAACAATAAATTCCGAAATAGACACTCTACTCAAAAATGATATACGCCTACTAACAATTGGCGATATTGGATCATTACCTACAAAGGTTCAAGAAAAACTACGCGACGGAATCAACAAAACATCACATTGCAAAAGACTTACAACCATTTTAGCACTTAGCTATGGATCGAGAATTGAAATTATTGATGCTACTAAAAAAATCATAGCTGACGTAAGCAATGGTACCATTAAGCCGGATGACTTAAGCCCTGAACTTTTCTCAAATTACCTTAATACCGCCAACATTCCAGATCCTGCTCTAATGATTAGAACAAGCGGAGAGATTCGACTAAGCAACTTTTTGCTTTGGCAACTTGCCTATGCAGAGCTATACTTTACGCCAGTGCTATGGCCCGATTTCAGCAAGGATGAGTTTTTTAAAGCAATAATCG
>WBUV01000539.1 GCA_008933525.1 Bacteroidales bacterium
TCGTTAGCACCAAGTTCCATTGCTTTTCCTATACTCTCGTAATCGGCACGGGCTGAAACTATAAGAACTGGGAATGTAAATGGTTTCTCAAGTTTATCAAGCAAAGCAAAACCATCCATAATGGGCATCATAATATCGAGGATTAACAGGTCTGGCTTATGTTTGTTAAGTTCAGCCAAAGCCTCCTGCCCATTAGAAACGAATTTCAATTCGTAGCCATAATCACATAAAACAGTCTGAATCAAGAGCTGGATAATCCGTGAATCCTCTACTAAAAGAATTTTTTTCGATTCCATAAAAAGCAATTAACGTTCAAAAATAAGAAACGAACAAAAAGGGTAATAGAGTATTTTCACCTAATTTTTATAAATTGATAATTTTGTTACGAACAGCCCACATAGCCAACGAAACAGCACTATTTGTTCCAGTTTTATCGAATAAACGTGCCCGATGCCCCTCAACGGTTCGTTCACTTAAAAATAATTTCTCAGCTATTTGAGCATTGGTTAGTCCTTGGCAAACAAGCGTTAGGATTTCCAACTCACGAGCAGAGAGTTTAACCTGTCCCACTTTCTTGCTCTCCTTGGCAGATACCGGTTTTAACACATCAACCTCCGAAGAGCAACTCGAAACAATACGTTTTTCGCCATTGAACACTACATTTGAGCCTTTAAACCTAACATCAATAAGGTTGCTATTCTTGTGAATAGCCTTAAACTCAAGCTCAAAATCTTTTATTGCGCCCTGTTCGCACTTAGCAATACTATCGGAAACGGTTCTTATATCATCCTTATTCACAAAATTAATGAGGTTATTACCCACAATCTCCTGCTGGTAATAGCCTAACATATCGGCAAACTGTTTGTTGGCATGTTCAATAACTTGCCCCTTAAGGATTATTGTTCCGCTATAAGAGTTGTTAAGAATTGCGTGGAATTTTTCGTCGTTTACCTCGTTAATTCGTTGCCTGCTCTCAATTCTCCTACGAATAACTTTTACCAACTCGCCAAACTCAAATGGTTTCGGAATATAATCATCGGCACCCAAATGTAGCCCAAGCAGAATATCCTCCTTGGATGCCTTTGCTGAAAGGAAGATAAATGGAATTACCGATGTGGTGTTAATTTGATGCAGCATGTTGAACACCTCGTAGCCAGTAATGCCCGGCATTGAGATATCGCAAACAATGACATCGGGTCGATGCTGAATGGCCTTTTGTATGCCCTGCGAACCATTTTCGGCCAGCACAACCTCAAAGCCCACTCCGTTCAAGTATTCGGAAATGGTCTCACGTAGGTCAATATCATCCTCAACAAGCAGTACTGTATTTTGCTTAACATCCATAATTTTAAAGATAGAGAAAAAAAACGATAACTCCTTTATTGTTTAATTATAATGGGACCGAAATTGTTACCGTAGTCCCCTTCCCTTCCATACTTTTTATTGATATCTCTCC
>WBUV01000163.1 GCA_008933525.1 Bacteroidales bacterium
CAGACATATATACAGAGTAATCAATATTGCTAATATTTTCCTTACGAATTGCTGCAAGTTCCTTTGATACTCCTAGTTCTGGAGTTTTACTACAATTAATTGCAAGTAACGATACTATTGCAACGGTAATTGATTTAACTGAGAATAGTTGCTTAATCATAACGGAAAGATTTACAGCTCTAAAAATATACAATTACAGGTTATAAACAATTATTCTATATTTGCTTTGCTCAAATTTTGATATTAATCCGATGACTGATTTTGATAAAGAAATACTAAACCTGCCTTATAACCTCTACCGCTCGGCAATATCAATCCGGAGCGAGATAACCCGAAGGTTAACCGACGAGTTTAAGGAAGATTTCACATCCGATTACTGGTATATCCTTAATATTATAATAGACAATGAGCCTGTTTCGAGCGCCCACTTATCCGAAATTACTGGACGCGATAGAGCTTCAATTTCTCGTACCTTGGGTTGCATGGAACGGCTCGATTTAATTCGAAGAGTCGATAACCCCGCCAACAAAAGGTCGGAGTTGATTTTATCAACTAAATTTGCCTTTGAATTTAAGGTTAGGGCAGAGGAGATAATTCGCGAGGTGGTATCATCAACCCTAAAAGACCTGAAACCAATTGAATTGATGGAGCTGAATAGGATGTTGAGCGTAATATCTATTTAGTTACTGGGTAAATAGGAGAATAAGTAATTAAGATATTAAGTTAATTCTCCACAAAATTACTCAATAACTTCCCTCATTAAACCTTCACGCTCTCGCTTGGTCTTATCCAAAAATCAACTAATTAGCAACAAAATTTTTCTGTGAACATTAAAGCAGTTACTTTTGTTGCCTTTAAATAATATTGAAAATGGTAAGAATTAGTAAAACAATTACAGCGATGATTATTGTACTTTCAGTAGTATCGTGCAATCAGGAGAAGCAGAATGAGAATCCTTTATTGGCAGAGTTTAGCACTCCATTCCAAACTCCTCCGTTCGATAAAATTAAGCACGAGCACTATGTGCCTGCTATTGACTCGGCAATTGCTGAGGCTAAGGGCGAAATCGACAGGATAATCAATAACTCAGAGGAGCCAACCTTTGAGAACACCATTGCAGCATTGGATGCAAGTGGACGTAGATTGAGTATGGTTTCGAACATACTATTCAATTTGAATGGCGCCGAAACCGATACAGTGCTTCAGCGAATTGTTCGTGAAGTATCTCCAAAGCTAACCGATTTTAGCAACGATGTTAGTTTAAATCCTCAGCTTTTTGAGCGTATTAAGACCGTTTGGAATATGCGTGATTCTTTGAACTTAACCGTTGAGCAAAAAACATTGCTCGATAACTCCTACAAGGGTTTTGTTCGCAGCGGTGCAAATCTAAACGATGAGGATAAAGAGAAGTTTAGAGCAATTAGTAAGGAGTTAGCAGACTTAAGTCTACAATTCAGTGAGAATTTATTGGCTGAGACCAATGCATACACTCTGCGTATTAAGGATGAGAAGGATTTAGCTGGCCTACCTCAAAGTTTAATCGATGCCGCGGCGCTAACCGCAAAGGATAAGGGTATTGAAGGCTGGGCCTTTACTCTTGATTATCCAATGTATGGCCCATTCATGAAGTATGCCGAAAACCGCGAGTTAAGAAAGGAACTTTACACTGCTTATGCCAATAGGTGTTTCAAAGGTAATGAGTTCGATAATCAGGAAATTGCCAAGAAAATTGCAAATCTTCGTCTTCAGCGAGCAAATATTTTAGGTTTTTCAAACTACGCAAACTTTGTTCTTGAGGAGCGTATGGCTAAAAGCTCCGACAATGTTAACAAGTTTTTGCAGCACTTAGTTGATGCTTCAATCCCTGCCACTAAACTTGAGGTTGAAGAACTTAAAAAGTTTGCAGCAGAACAGGGATTTAAAGGTAGTATTGAGCGTTGGGACTGGTCGTTCTACACCGAGAAACTTAAAATGAGCAAGTATAGCTACAATGAGGAGGATGTTAAACCTTACTTCCAACTCGAAAAAGTTATTGATGGAGTATTTATGCTTACCAATAAACTTTATGGTTTAACCTATAAACCTAACGCTAACATTCCTGTTTACCATGCCGATGTTAAGGCTTACGAGGTTTACGACGAGTCTGGTAAACTTATATCGATTCTTTATCTCGATTTCTTCCCACGTGCAGGTAAGAGTGGTGGTGCTTGGATGACATCTTTCCGTTCGCAATACAAAGAAGCTGGTGTTGATGTTCGTCCATTCGTTTCTATTGTAACCAATTTTACAAAACCTACTGAAAAGGATCCATCCTTACTAACTTTTGATGAGTTTACAACATTCCTTCACGAATTTGGACACGCTTTGCACGGAATGCTTACAGAGTGTACTTACTCATCGGTGAGTGGAACTAGCGTTTATCGGGATTTTGTTGAATTACCATCGCAAATTCTTGAGAATTGGGCAACACAAAAGGAGTACTTAGATTTATTTGCTGTTCACTATAAAACTGGCGAAAAAATGCCACAGGAATTAATTCAAAAAATTATTGATAGCGAAAATTTTCAAGCAGGTTATTTCTCCTTACGTCAGTTAGGATTTGGAATTCTCGATATGAACTGGCACAGTATCGAAAAGCCTGTTACCGTTTCTGTGGATGAGTTCGAAAAGAAATCGATTGGTAAGTTCGATGTTCTTCCCTCAGTTAAAGGAACCAATATGAGTGTTGGTTTTGGTCATATATTTGAAGGAGGCTATGCTGCTGGTTACTATAGCTATAAATGGGCTGAAGTTTTAGATGCAGATGCTTTTGAAGTATTCAAGCAACATGGAATTTTCGATAAGGAGACTGCAAAATCGTTCCGCGACAATATCCTTTCAAAGGGTGGTAGTGAACATCCAATGGAATTATACAAACGTTTCCGTGGTCAGGAACCAACCATTGATGCTTTACTTATACGTAGTGGTTTGAAAAAGTAATACGATTTATTAATATAGAATTAAGAAAGGGGCAATTTTGCCCCTTTCTTAATTCTATATTATTTGATTCAAAATTAGTGTAGTGTTGAAGTTTTTTAAGGAAAAAAAGGATTTCTAAAACCATTAAAAGTGTTTTGGTTTTGGGCATTCACAAAGTTAAAACTTGCGCCAATACTAGTTTTATCGCTAATTTTATAGTTAAAACCTACACCGTACATTTGTTTGTTGTAATTTCCAATGCCGTTCATTAAGGGAGAGTAAAAGGTTTGGTTCTGCGATACCGACCCCATTGCGTAAACGCTAAACCTATTGGTGAAGTTGTACTGAGTATATGCCCAGGCTTGGTAAGGATTGGCCGATGTTTGAGCTTGGACTTGGCCAACTTCGTTTGGAACACTCATCCCGTGGAATCCATTTCTGGATAATGTAACCCCTGCAATAACCTGCAATTTTTGATTTGGAGAGTATGAAATACTTGGTGCAACATATGAGTTTGACATTCCCATGCCATTTCCCATAAAGGAATAACCTGTACCCAATGATAGACCATAGTTTACACCAGGCTTAATTACTCCAAAAGGGGTTATAATTGCTGTAGAATCGTATGTTTGTTCTTGGTTAAATCCAGGGTTGTAGATTTTATGTAAATCCTGAACTAACTGAGCATTAGAGTCTAAATTAAACAACCCAAGTGCTATTATCAATGTAATAAATCTATTAATCATAATTCAAAATTTATTATAAGCAAACATACAAAAAACAATAAAGTTCAAGACCTTTCATTAGTTATTTTTTTATAAGTTCAATATGGTTATCTTTACATCACCTTTAAAAAATATTAAAATCTAAATTGTTTAATTATGAAAAGTATCAAATCCTTTTTTTCTTTCTTAACAATAGGTATGCTTTTTTTTGTTTTTACAAGTTGCAAAGAGGAAACAAGTTTGCCCAATGTTAAAACAATCTTTTCTCATGCTAATACCACGTCTACCAGTGCTACATGTGGTGGTCAAATTTTAGATGATGGGAATGCCTCAATTATTTCAAAAGGTGTAGTATGGGGCAGGTCAATTTATCCAACAGTTGAGAATAATATCGGAATTACCGATGAAGGTTCTGGTATTGCAGAATTTACAAGTAACATTAGTGATTTAACTCCTTCAACATTGTATTACGTTCGTGCATATGCAATAAATTCAAATGGAGTAGGGTATGGCGAACAATTTTCATTTACTTCTTTGGAAGAACCTTGGTTGGCTAAACATATTACAAATATTCTTATTGAGGACTATACTGCAACATGGTGTGGATATTGTCCACGGGTACATTATGCAATAAAAGCAGTAACAGAGGAAAACGAAAATATTCATGCTATGGCGATATATGAAGATTCTGATAAAAGATACTCTAATGTAAACCAGATGATATCAATCTTCAATATAAGTGGATTTCCTACAGCAAAGGTTAACAGAAAATCAACCTGGGGTTACCCTGAGAACATGAATGGATTAACTAGTTTTTTAATTGCAAAAAGTCCTCTGGGTATTGCAATAGAATCTTCAATAAGCGTTTCTCTTGCAACAATTAAAGTAGAAATTGAATATGCAAAGAACTTTTATGAGGATTTGAAAGTAGTTGTATGTTTAACTGAAAGCAAACTAATTGGAAGTCAGGCAAATTACTACAGCGATGGTTTGGGTAACCCTATTGCTAATTTTGAACACAACCATGTGTTACGAAAAGCAGCCACCGACATTTTTGGAGATTTGATTCCTGCGTCTGAGACACTAAAAGATAATAAATCGACTCGAAATTATAGTATGCTTCTTGATGGATATGTTAAGGATAATTGTTCTATCGTAGTGTTTGTTGTTAATAGCAACAAAGAGGTATTGAATGTTCAAGAGGTTAAAGTAGGAGAAAGTAAAGGATTTCAATATATAACAAAGAAATAAAGTTAAAGGGGTGGAAGCACCCCTTTTTACTTTTAAAATGTAGTTGATACCGAGACTCCTAATCCAGAATATGACGGAACCGGTTTACAAATTCCACCAGCACAAGAGTACCCTTCCTTATTTCGGCCCCAGTTTATAGCTATTCTCGATGCATTTCTAGTATAGCTAAATCCAAAATTGTAGTAGTGAGTATTTTTAGTAGAGTGCTCAATTATATCCGATACAAATAATGTCCATTTAGGTGCAACGCTCAATTCTGACATTATATAGGTCCAATTGTTCTCATTTTGGATAGGGAATAGCTCACTTAATTCAATCTTTAACCAAACATTGTTTTTCAACCTAATAGACGATTCAATAACAGTTATGTTTGCCTTGATGACTCCGGAACCTCCAGTAATGGCTCCTTTATTGTATTCCTGATTGATAAATGATACGTTGGTTTTGAATCCGGATGAAAACTTCTTTTCAATCTCCACACTAATGTCATTGTAAAATAGAGTATCGCCAATTGAGAAATAATTTGAATTATTGGAGTCTGTTTTCCAATACCTCGATATGTTAAAGTTTACTTTTAATCCTTTTGCCCAAGTAATGCTTGTATTTCTAGGAACAGAGTAGAAAACATCCAATTGCCCACCAATTTCATCTATTAATTGACTTGAATAGGGATGGAAATTGGCCAGCATATATTTGTGTTGTTTTGTTAAGGCTGGTATGTAGTTAATTTTTGAGTAATCATCCTCTCTTTCCGACCTATAATCAATATTTTCTATCCGTCGTAATGAAAGTGTTGATCCAAAGCCTTTTGCAGTGATAGTTTGCTGAAGAAGTAAAGCGCTACCTTCGTTATATGTAATTTGACCCGAATGTATTTGTTGCGGTTCTTTTTGTTTATTTACATACTCAGCATTAACACTATAAGCCTTATATTCAAATTTTAATCTGCTGGCAAAAGCATTAACCGAAGTTGGGATATTCTCATCGGGGCCAGTATAGGGCTGATATCTGTTTACAAAACTTCCTCCAATGCTCAATAAATAATTAGATTCATTGTTGAACATAGACAGGATATCAATTTCACCATCAATACCTCTTATTGTTGATTCCCCATTATCAAGATATTTTCTTTGCTTTCCCCAAATAGCTTTAATAGTTGCCGATTTATGTGGATTAAGTTTAAGGGAAAATCCATCTAAGGAATTGTTTATTCCCAAAGCACGCTCTTCGTAACTTCTGAAAATTAGACCATTCCCGAATTGTTCATAGAAAGTCCCTACAGTAAAAGTGAATAGGGAGTCGTTGTACGATGCGTATCGGCCAGTTAACTTGTTTCCTTCAAGTAGTTGAGAATATCCAACTTGAGGGGGAAGGTACGCTTCGTATTGAATACCTGCTGTAAATTTTCCAATCTTATAGTCGAATTTAAAGTAAGTGTTCGATCCCAATTTATCATCAGGGGCAATTGCGTTTACTGCACTATCAGTTTGGTAAAAATTGTTGTTACTTTCAAAACTTCCTGAGAATGTACCATTTTGTATAATCTGCCCAAAAATATCTGAGAAAGAAATGATGCTTATTAAAGCAGCAAGAAAAAGGTTTCTAATTGTGGTCATATACAATAATTACTTGGAGTTGTTTTTTAAAATTTCAAAAACCTTTGTCTCGCTTCCAGGCGTATATCCAATATGTTTGTGAATAATCTTTCCATCCTTTATAATTAGTAAAAAGGGAATATTGGTAATGCTTAATGCTCTTTTTAAATCTCCATTATCATCTAAAAATACTTTGAAAGGCCAATCGTTTCCTGAAACAATTGATTTTACTTTACTGCTGGCCCTAGAATCATCGGTTGATATGGCAATAATCTCAACACCTGTTGTGTTTTTCCAATCATCGTATAAATCGGCAAATGTGTTAAGTTCTTGATGACATGGTTTACACCACGTTGCCCAAAATGTCATAACAATTAATGGATGCTCATTGATAATGGTTTGTGAATTTGTTGTTTTTCCATCAAGTGTTTTTACGCTTATATTTGGAAATGCTTCTTGTCCAAGTAAACTCGACGATAAAAGAACAAAAAAGATTAGTGAATGAATTATTTTCATGATTCAGATTTAAGGTTTGTTTCCTGCAAAAATATAAATTTACTTTATTCTTATAGCCCTATGCACTCCTTGAACC
>WBUV01000164.1 GCA_008933525.1 Bacteroidales bacterium
TTGTCTCCATATCGGCCGATAAGGAGGTTGAAGATTTGAAATCGTTTATGAAAAATTCGGGCTACAGCTGGACATTTTTGCATTACGGGAACAAACCCGACATTATTAAGGATTTTGACGTGCGTGCTTATCCAACCTACTTTCTAATAGGACCCGATAGAAAATTGATTTACTCCCCGGCACCATCGCCAAAGGAGAATTTTGAGATGAAATTTTTTCAGATACTCAGGAACAAGGGGCTTATCTAGTCTATTTCATTTAGAATAAGCTGAAGGTTGCTGTATGAATTGCTGAGATATTGAAATAAATCAACCTTGCTAACCCAAACTGCTTTTTCAATATCCTCTTCGTGCTGTGGGAGCAGTTGTTCGTTGCTGCTACCTTTCATGGCAAACCAGTAAGTGCGTTTCAAAAAAACACCCCCGTCCATTGTGTAAGTGTGGTAAGTTGTGGATAACTGTTTTTCAATCAATAAACTTTTAAGTCCGGTTTCCTCCATAACTTCGCGCAGGGCAGAATGCTCAGCTTTTTCGAATTCTTCAATTTTTCCTTTGGGTAAATCCCATTTATTCCTTCGAAATATAAGTAAGTATTCGTTCTTCTCGTTTCGAACTAGACCTCCAGCAGCCTCAATAACCTTATAGTTCGAAGCAAATTCATCGAACAGTTTTTCCGGCGCAGTGTGTCCCAGAAAAAGATTCTGGATTACTAAATGGTTTTGGAAAATTTCGAGTAATTTTGGGAGGTCTTGAAGGGTTGGGTTTCCATAAAAGAATCCAAAGTCATTTCCCTCAAAGTATTTTTCAACTTTTTGAGTGATAACAAGTTTTCGATTATTGAAATAGATAACAAATTCTTTAGCCATGGCAAATAATACAATTGCGTCAAACTTACTTCAAATTAATGCAATAAAACTCAATCCTGCAAATCCGTTTACGTGGGCTTCGGGTTGGAAATCGCCTATATACTGCGATAATAGAAAGACTTTGTCGTTTCCGCATGTAAGAAACGTTGTTTGTGATGGTTTTGTTGAATTGATTAAGGCTAAATACCCTGATGTTGAAGTTGTTGCGGGTGTTGCTACAGGGGCAATTGCGCATGGTATGTTAGTGGCCGATAGAATGAGTTTACCTTTTATTTATGTTCGTTCGGCACCAAAATCGCACGGTTTATCAAATCAAATTGAGGGCGATTATAAACCGGGGCAAAAGGTGGTTGTAATTGAGGATTTAATATCGACCGGAATGAGCAGTCTTGCTGCAGTTGAAGCACTAAAAAACGCTGGATGCAACGTACTGGGCTTGGTTGCCATTTTTACCTACCAGTTTAACCAAGCCACCCAAGGATTTTCAAAAGCCGGGGTTGAATTTAGTACATTATCCAACTATACCGAACTAATTGAAACTGCCATTGAAAGTGGCTATGTAAAGCCAGATCAATTAGAACTACTAAATAGCTGGCGTGAGAACCCTGAGGTTTGGGGGGAATAGCCGAAAGCAGATGATGCAACCTTTATGTTTTGTTAGTTTCGTGTCTGTTTTAAAGTATTGCTTTTTTTTCTAGCGTTTGTAGTTCTAGATAATTACTTGTATTAAAATGGATAAAATTCTTATAACGGGTGCTACTGGGAACGTTGGTTTAGAGGTTATAAACTATTTAGTTGAGCTAAAGTCGTCCTGCAGAATATTTGCAGGCGTTAGAGATGTAGAAAGAGCTAGGAAAATATTTTCGGACAACAATCGAATTGAGTTTCTCGAGTTCGATTTTGAGAATCCCCGAACTTTTGGTAATGCCCTGAAAAATATCGATAGAGTATTTTTGCTCCGTCCGCCACATATTTCCAATGTTGAAAAGTTCTTCAGGCCATTAATCGAGAGTTTAAAAGAAAATAAAGTAAAACAGGTTGTTTTTCTTTCGGTTCAAGGAGCAGAGAAAAGTTCAGTAATTCCACACAATAAGATTGAAAAGTTGATTAAAGGTTATGAGCTTGAATACATTTTTCTCCGACCAAGCTATTTTATGCAGAATTTGACAACCACGTTAATAGATGATATTAAGCAAAAACGAAAAATAATATTGCCTTCGGGGAATGCGAAATTCAATTGGATTGATATAAAAAATATTGCTGAAGTTACAGCAATACTTATGGAGAATTTTTTACTGTATAGAAATCAAACCATTGAAATTACTGGTTATGAGAATGAGAATTTTGCTACTGTTGTTAGCATGATTAATCAACAGGTTAAATCTCCTATTCAGTTTGAAAGTGTAAATCCACTTAAATTTTATTTGTTAAAGAGAGTAAGCGAGAAGGAGAAAGGAAAGATTATAGTAATGATCCTTTTGCATTTTTTGCCGAGATTCCAGAAGGAACCTCAGGTGTCGAACTTTTACGAGAAATTGACCGGAAAAAAGCCGACTAAATTGGTAGACTTTATTGAACGGGAATTGATTAAGTTTGAAGAGCATTAATGTGTGCTTGTTCATTAGAAATTCAAATCTGTACCGTATAGTAAAAAATATAAAAATTACTCAAACACGCTCTGACTTGGTAGATTGAAATAACAATCGCTAACGGAATGTAAGAGATTGTTATTTATCGATTATCAGCAACATACTCTAATATGTCGCCAGGCTGGCAGTCCAATACATTACAAATCGCCTCTAAAGTGCTAAAACGTATTGCTTTTGCTTTGCCCGTTTTTAGTATAGAAAGGTTGGATAGCGTTATGTCTACTTTTTCGGACAGTTCATTAAGCGAAATCTTTCGCTTGGCCATCATTACATCTAGGTTTACAACGATTGGCATGGCTTAGACAGTTAAATCGTTTTCATTCTGAATTTCAATTCCCTTTGAGAAAATAGTTGCAATAACATAAATTACTGCTGCCATCAAAATAAATGCTTGACTGTCAACCCAAAATTGGTCGAGCGCGTTGATTTCGAATCCACGATGAAGTAAATTTTTGGCTGTTTGGCGAGCTATGTAGCTTATGAGGCCGATTGAAAAGGTATAGTAACTGATTAGCGTAATTTGTGACGAAGCAAATCTGCTGAATGGCTTAGCCAAATCTAATTTACTTAATAACTTAATGACTGCATAGAATAAAAATGCTTTCAAAATCGAAATAAACAAGGCAAAGCTATACATGCTATAAAAAGCCAATTTACTTCGACTATACATCTCACTTAAATCTAATTTTTGATATAGGTTTTCGACAAATTCTGGTTTGTAGATACTGAAAATAAAATTGACAATTAAGCCTCCCGCTTCGATACTCAAACCCACGAAAATGATCCAAACAACTATGTTTAGGACTTTAAAAACAAGATTGCTTTTATTTGACATTTTTTTCTTAGTTAAAATTATGATGTAAAAATAATAAATATTTGTTGATAAACAATACATATTTATTAAAAAACACAAAATTATTTTCAACATTCTCTTTTTGCTTAGTGCAATTAAGTGTTTGGGATATTGGTCAAATATTCAAACGCAATAATTAAGTTCAATGAGTTAGGAGCTCTTCTCTTTTTTTTCCAGATAAGTACATTTTACGTTAAAACCTTACCCTAACCATTGTTTTAATTTCACCGCGAGTGTTGGTGTTAATTAAATCGGCTCCTTGGCCTAACTCATCCATTTCGCTGTAGTATGTTTGCGAGTAGCGAAGCCATAAATCAATCCATGGCTTGGGGCTGTACTTTATAAGTGCAAACAACCTTGACCCCTTTGAGTAGTATGCTGGTACTGAGAATGAGTATAGCATGTCGGTTTCGTAGGAGTATATGCGACTATTCCACGATGGGGTATCGAATATTGCAAACCGGAGGTTTAGGTTTACTGGTATGCGACTCATCTTCAAACCTAGATCCTGGGCAAGTAAAAAACCATACTCTGAATTTGTGCTATCGGTATTAAATATTAATGTTTCGAGATTGGTTTTTAGGCTAACAGTGCTTGTAGCATTGAAGTTTATTTGAAGGCGGATGCTTTGGTTTGTTTGGTTTACTAATGGAGTAATAGGGTTGATGGAGTTGGAAAGGTTTTTTTCGACCGATTTGTAGCGGTACCGAATGTTGAGGTTGAAAAAATCGGTTATTGAATGTTCCGATTGCGCTAAAAATTCTCTGCCCCCCGATGGAGAATTTACTCCAAACTTTAACCATGGATACTTAAATAAATCAATATAGCCCGATAATTTCCATCCTTTTGCTGGTAATACACTTAAGCCTGTGTAAATGCCATTTTCGTTATAAGTTCCGCTACCTTCGGCAAAGCCCGCAGTATATCTTGGGTTGAAATTCTGGGAATATGAACGTCCCAGAATTGATAACTGTACAGTATTACTCAGTTTGAATAGTCCACCCACAACGCTGGCTAAATAAAGATTTGGTAAATCCGCGGCTATCTCACCGAAAAACTGATAGTTTTTAATAAATAAATCGGCAGAAAAGCCTATGGCTGTTTTCTGGCTTGGCGTAGGTTTTAGCTGGTAAATCGCTTGGTTCCCGGTGAACTCACCATTAATTTTTGAGTGAGCAATGGTTATTCCTGTTTTGAATTTTTTGGAGTTGTAGGTGATGTTTCCGCCAGTAGTGAACTCGGATATCGCGTTTCGGTTGTTGATTTCCGAAAGAGTTCTGTGGAGTCCTGTTTCGGGAAGAGAGCTGTAGGCCAAATCACCATTTTCGAGAGTGTCAGAGATGTTCGCATCGATGTTTCTGTACGATGCAAAAACTGTCAGATCGGCCTTTAGAATTGGAACAGTTATTCCTGCACCTCTCATGTATTGACTTTCGAATGCCGATGAATGTTTCGTAAGGCCATCGGCCCTTTTGCGAACTCCTAGCACGCTGCTCGATTTCCCGAACGAAAGGCTATTCCAAAATGTGAGTCCTTGGCCAAATTCGGCGTGATAATCGCCTATAATTAGTTTTTTAATTTTACCAATTTTTGTAAACAATACATAACCTGATAAGTAATCGAAACCGGTTTTGAATTTTCCATCAAAGAAAGGTTCGCCGGCATCTTTTTCGGCAATAAAACCCATCTGAAGATGCTTGCCTCCGCGGTAGGAGTATCGGGTATAGTAGGCGTTTTTATCGCCTAGATACCTGGATCCTGTATAATTCTTGGTGTAACCAATTGGCGTTTCAACCGATGTTCTGTACCTGAACGAGAGTTCGTTCCTGCCGTAGTATATTGATGCGAGGTTGGTTTTATCTTCCTGTACAACCTTTACAAATGGAGCCATTCTTTGAATGTCAATCAAATCGAAACCAACGATTGTTTGCAATTCGTATAGAGTAAGTATTGAGCCGGTGGAGTCGCGATAATCAATTAAACTTGAGATCTGAAAATCGTTCAGGAATATGAACTTTTTTAGATCGTCCATTGTGGCAGTATTTAAATTTATTGGGTTTTCGCAGAGGTATAGCAGATCCTCAATAAATTGCGAGTAATCCTCCTCCGATTCCGACTTTGAAGTAAGATCTTCAACAATGTTGGCGATAATTTGCTGCACATCGGCCTGATTTACTTGCGATATGGCACTCTTTGGAATCAAAAAAGCCATTGGGATAAAAAGAACTACTATGCTTAATCTTGCAAAAATCATTGTAGTTAGTCGGTTTTTTTTCCAAATTGATACGATACTGAAAGTTGAGGAGTGTAGCCTAGAACTCTATGGTAGCCAAATGATAAATCGGCCTGAATACCTTTGATGAACCATCCAAAACCACCTGTTAATCCTTCTGGATTTCCTGATGAGTAACCTAGTCGGATTGAGAAGTTGTTAAGGGCTTTATATTCAACTCCACCTCTTATGGCCGGTTTGTTCTCAGTGTCATCATCAATCTGTAGCACAAGTAATATTTTTTTCGAAGGAATGTAAGTAAGCCCAAATCCCAAAGCCGAGGGCAATGACTCTTGCTCGTTGAACGATGTGTTGTTTGGATTGAAAATGTATGCACAAAGGGTTATCTTTTCAATGGGCGAATAAAAAAGTCCACCTTCTACCGTGTAGGCATTTTTGTTGCTGTAATCTCCTGCAATTTGTAAATGATGAAAGTTTAAACCAACACCTGCCGAGAATTTTTCCGAAAACTTCATCCCGTAGGATATGCCAGCTCTGGTTGTGTTAAACTGGTTGTATCCAAAGTGCGAAATGCTAATTCCGAATGTTCCTGGGTTGGTTGGAATTATGGCTCCAATTGAGCTTAGCCCAAGTTCCTGTGTTAGATATCGGTTCTCGTGATGTATACCTGCCCAGTAGTGTTTTTGCCATGGCAGCATCGCGGGGTTTTGCATTGATGACCATGACGAGTTGATAGCGATTCCCGTTTGTCCCAAAGCGGCACCCGATCCAGCAATTGGCCTGTCGGGCACCGATGCTTTAAGTCCAATGTGTAATGTACATATTACTGTTATTACTGCTATTCGCTTGTTCATTCATTTTGAATGTTAAAGTGCGAAAGGCAAAGTGTTATATCAAGTTAGTAACCATCAGTCACCCTGAACTTGTTTCAGGGCCTCATTTTATAATGTCATGCTGAAACAAGTTCAGCATGACAGGGCTATATAACACTAGTTTGTTTTATTCTTAAATTTAACGTTTGCGAGCTCCTTGTTTGCCTTCACCACCTTATCGCCAAGAGTTTTCTTGAATTCAATCATGGCCTTTTGAATTTCGGGTTCTCCTGTTCCAATTATTTGAACAGCCAAAATTCCTGCATTGCGAGCGTTATCCAACGCAACTGTAGCTACAGGAATACCGGCAGGCATTTGTAAAATTGATAGGATTGAGTCCCAGCCATCAATTGAGATAGATGACTTAATTGGTACGCCAATTACTGGGAGTGGAGTAAGTGCAGCAACTACACCAGGAAGGTGTGCGGCACCACCAGCACCAGCAATTATAACCTTTACGCCTCGAGTGTGTGCATTGCGGGCAAAATCGAGCACTAGGTCGGGAGTGCGATGCGCCGATAGCGCATTAATCTCGAACGGAATGTTCAACTCATCAAGGAATTTGGCAGCCTCCTCCATAATAGGC
>WBUV01000165.1 GCA_008933525.1 Bacteroidales bacterium
TTTATTAGAAAAGTCTTGCATTTACTAATTGAATATTCATTCGGAGCCTATATTAATTAGGTTATTATTACATTTTCTACAGACCTTACAAAAAAAAATGAAAATTCTCTAAAAAATCCAAATGTTGAGCGATGTTTTGATATCTGTGAACAAAAAAATGGCCGAATAGTTCCGTAATCGTTTGAAATTTGCTAAATTTCAAAATTATTTCATTTAGTAATTTTATACAAATGGATTAAAGTATTGATAGTTAAAGTTTTATTGTGTTGATATTTTTAACGTGATTCAATATTGAATTGATATGCGAAAGTCGAATGCTAATCATCTTTTCTATAATGCACCCAACACAAGGGAGTTTTTTGGGCATATTCAGCGCTTTTTGGAGGTAGGTTTCTGGTACTGGGATAGTAAATCTAACCATATCCATTTTAGCAAAAAAATACTTGCTGCAATGGGAATTAAATCCGACGATGAAGGAATTGCTCTTGACGATTTTTTTAGTGCGGTGCATCCCGAAGATAAAAAAGTATTGCAAAAGGCTTTTACCCGATTGCTTTCCGATAAAGCCACTTCTGGCGATTTGGAGTTTAGGATTCTACGAAAAGGTTATTGGCGTTGGGCTCGCACAAAGGCAACCGTTGCCGAACACGATGAGCAGGGAAATGTATCAATTATTATTGGTAAATTCTTCGATATTGACACAACCAAGTATACTCCACAACCTGCTGTAACCGAAAAGAAAAATATCTATTTTTCTTTTTTTAGTTTTCGACCAAGCGATAACACATTTCAATGGCTTAATCCTAGGCAAGCCATATTCAATTTAAAGTCAACAGGTAAGTCGTTTTCGTTATTCGAGGAGTTGAGGGGTTTTGTGTCGGTTGGTGAATTAAACCAAATTACACAACGTTGGAGGCAATTCGTTAAGTCGACTGAATTAAGTTTTAGCATGGGGTTTAACTATAATGGTCCCGAAAAACTTAGCCGTAGATTAAAGATTATTGCATCAAAATATCTTTCCGATGTTGATGTAATTGAGGGCGCAATTGTAGATATTTCTTCGGTTGTTAGCTGGGATGATGGCGATGGCCGTAAGTTGAAATATCCCTCCTTATTGAATATGCATCAACTATTTGTATTTGGTTTTGATAGCACTAATAATTTATCTTTCTGCAATAAATATTCAGAGAAGATTTTAGGGTATAAGCAATCAGAACTTTTTGAAGAACAGTTATTAAGAAAATTATTTATTCCTAGTCCTGACACTTACAAGCGATTTATTGATTTTGTTAAAAGTGGCGGAACAAGACCATTCGAATGCATAATTATTTGCAAGGATGGTTCAGAAAGGGTTGTTTCTTGGTCGCTGGTTCAGGATGTTGATAATATTCACGATACCTTTGTTGTTGGTAGAGATATTACATTTTTACGACAAGTTGAAGAGAAG
This sequence comes from Bacteroidales bacterium, assembly GCA_008933525.1. Classification (GTDB taxonomy): domain Bacteria; phylum Bacteroidota; class Bacteroidia; order Bacteroidales; family Tenuifilaceae; genus SB25. The sequence goes on from WBUV01000165.1 coordinate 1,448, forward strand.
AACGATAAACTTGAATCCAGGATTAGTAACGTTTCCTATTTAACCGAAAAACTCTTACTTCATGCAAACGAAGAAAATCTGTTTGTTGTTTTAGGTGAAGAGTTGGAGCGAATATTCTCCAAAAAGGTAAGTCTGATCTTTTCGTACGATTCTTCCGATAATTTTATTACGATTGAGGGAATGTTTGGGGTATCGCATAGAGTCTGGGAAAGTTTTATTAACGAGTTAGGCTGGAATCCGGTTGGACGCAGATTTATGCTAAAGCCCGAAATCATAGAGTTGATTAGTACCCGTCAACCAATAAAAGTTAGTAAATCGATATATGAAATCTCCGATGGGTTAATTTCTGTTTCAGCAGCTAAGATTATTGAGAAAAATTTCAATGTTGATGAAATCTACTATTGTAGTTTCTACGCCAATAGTAGGTTTTATGGTGGTATAGTAGTGTTTGATTCATTACCAAGTACTGATTTTGAGTTAAGCGTTATGGGCGATATTGCTAATACTACTACATTGGCTTTAAATAAAATTCTCTCGGAGAAAGAGTACTCCAAGCAAATTGAGAATCTGAAGCAACTTAATAACCGGAAACTTCATTTACTATCGCATGTAAGCCATGAGATTAGAACGCCATTGAATGCAATTCTTGGATTTAGTCAGCTGCTTTCAAACTCTGAACTTAACGATACAACTAAAAATCAATATATAAATATTATCAATAGCAAAGGGAAGTTGCTAACTAGGTTAATTAACGACATAATTGATTTTAACAAGATAGAAAAGGGCGAATTAACCATAGTAAGGTCGGCAGTTAATATAAATAAACTATTACTTGATATTTATAGTTTTTACTCCAACGAGCTTGAACTGTTTAAAAGAGAAAATATTGAATTGCGAATTTCTATACCTCAAGGAACCGATTTTCTCGAACTTTTTACCGACGAGGGTCGATTGGTGCAAGTAATTGAAAACATAATTGACAACGCCCTCAAGTTTACTGAACGCGGTACTGTTGAATTTGGGTATACAATTGAACAGGATAAAATTTGCATTTTTGTCCGCGATACTGGTGTGGGAATAGATCCAAAAATGCAAGAATTAATATTTGAGAAGTACAGACAAATTGAGGCTGGACAGAGTAATAATATCAATGGCCTTGGTTTACGAATTTCTAAGGAAATTGTATCACTTCTGAATGGCACTATAAGTATTATATCTCAGTTAGGTACAGGCACTACAGTTAATGTTGAATTACCGCTAATGGGAAAAGACTCGTATTCTTCAAATCTCGACGAGGAGTCTTTATTGATGGAAAGAAGAGTTGATTTTAAAAACAAGGTAATTCTTATTGTTGATGATGAGGAAGTTAACTATCTAATTCTTAATGAACTCCTAACGGTTTGGGGTGCAACAACGCTATGGGCAAAAAACGGAAAAGAGGCTGTTGACTTAGTCAATTCTATTAATCAGAATATCGATGCAGTTTTAATGGATATCCGGATGCCAGTTATGGATGGGTATGCTGCGACTATGGAGATAAAACAAATAAATCCAAAGATCCCCATAATCGCTCAAACAGCATACGCATCGGAGGAAGATCGCCTGAAAGCTGAAGCCGCTGGGTGTAATGGATATATTACAAAGCCTATTGAAACTTCAGTGCTTTCGGAAGTTTTAGAGATATTCCTCAACGCTTAAAGATTTGTTTTTTGTAAAAAAATTTCACACATGACTTTTAAAGGGTGATTTTGAGCCGAAAGATTTTATTTTTGTAATCTACCTTTTCAAAAAAAGAATATAATGGAAACTAGTGAGAAACTCAAGGCCCTGCGCCAGCAGATGAAGAAGAAGGATATAAACGCATACATAATTCCTCATAGCGATCCTCATATTAGCGAGTATATACCAGATTACTGGAAAATGCGCATTTGGGCGTCAGGCTTTAGTGGCTCTGCTGGAACACTTGTTATCACAATGGATAATGCAGCCCTTTGGACCGATTCTCGTTACTTTCTTCAGGCCGAACAGCAATTACAGGGCTCTGGCATTGAACTTTGTAAAATGGGATTACCAGAAACACCCGATATTACGAGTTGGCTTTCGATGAATCTCAGGAAAGGTTCCACAGTTGGTTTCGATGGTTTGGTTTTCTCCTTGAATTCTGCTCGCACATATATTGATAGCTTTAAGAAAAAAGGCTTTAGTTGTATTCCCAATATCGATATTGTTTCAAAACTTTGGGACGATAGGCCAGCGTTGCCCAGTAATAAGGTTTTTTCTCACGAACTTGAGTTTTCAAAAATTTCAATTTCTGAAAAACTTGGTGCAATTAGAAAAGCATTACTAGTACGCGATGCAACAGCTTATTTGATGTGCGCTTTAGATGAGATTTGCTGGACTTTCAATATTCGAGGTTCTGATATTGCTTTCAATCCTGTGGTGCTTAGCTATGCTATTGTTGATGATGATACTGCTACATTATTTATCGATCGAAGTAAATTAGATTCAACTTTACTGGAATACCTGCAGAGCGAGGGCGTTGATGTTAGGGATTATGGCAAAGTATCTAAATTTCTATCCAAATTAACCAAAAAGGATACAGTAGTTATCGATCCTGCTAAAACAAACTTCCAAATTCATTCTCAAATACCCGAAAAAGTTAAGGTGATTGAGACCTTAGGACTTGCAACGGAGATTAAGGCTCGTAAATATCCCGCTGAGGTGGATGGACTTAGATCGGCCATGGTGCAAGATGGAGTGGCGATGGTCGAATTCCTTTACTGGCTCGAGAGTAACGTTGGTAAAATTGAAATGACAGAACTTTCTGTTGGCGATAAACTGTTCGAGTTTAGAAGAAAACGCCAACACTTTGTTTCGGAGAGTTTTGGTTCTATTGTTGGCTATAAGGATCATGGAGCCATTGTACACTATAGTGCATCGCCCGAAACAAATTACAGTATCGAAAAGGATGGCTTCTTATTAGTCGATTCTGGCGGACAATACCTAAACGGAACAACCGATATTACAAGAACAATTCATTTGAGTAAGCCAAGTAAAGACGAAAAGTTTGATTATACTTTGGTTCTTAAAGGAATGATTCGTTTGGCAATGGCAAAGTTTCCTGCTGGAACCCGCGGTTCGCAGCTGGATACTTTGGCTCGAATGGCACTTTGGTCAAACAATATAAATTATGGTCATGGTACCGGACATGGAGTGGGTTATTTCCTAAATGTACACGAAGGACCTCAGCAAATCCGTCCCGATAACCATTTGCCCATAGAGGTAGGAATGTTAATGTCCAACGAGCCGGGTTTGTACCGGGCAGGTAAGCATGGAATTCGAATTGAGAACCTGATTGTTTGCGTTGATGATGAAACCAACGATTTTGGTCGATTCCTTAAATTCGAAACATTGACTCTTTGTCCAATCGATACTAATCCAATTGATGTTGAAATGTTATGGGACGATGAACAAAAATGGTTAAACGATTACCATAGCATGGTATATGAACGGTTATCGCCATTTCTCAATTCCGATCATCAGAAATGGTTAAAAAATAAAACTCTACCCATTTAATTTTAAAGAGTATGAGATATCTATCGTTTTTATCATTTTTCTTACTATTTCTGGTTGCTTGTGGTCCTCAGGTAAAGTTTGTGCAGCCTCAACCTAAGGGAGGCAAAAATCTTTCGCGCTTACCACGAGAACTATATGGTAGATACATTGAAATGAACGATAGCTCATTGTTGGAGATAGATAGTTTTAGAGTTGTTACAAGGTGGTTCTCCGAAAAAATAATCCCTCGTGATAGTATTAAGGAAATAGAAAAGGATTTTGAGATTTTGATTCAACGCGATACCCAGATATACGTTTCAGAAAAAAGAGATAACTGGCTAAGTAGTGGATTAAGGTTAGATGTTAAATTTTTAGATGATTCCGTTAGGGTTAGCGTAAATGCTGAAAATATTATGTTCGAGGTATCCGATTCACAGCTCGTTCGCAAGTACCGAGGTTATTGCCTGCTTAATACCAGGACAAAGGAGGGATTATGGTTAATCAAGGTCTTTACTCTTAAAGGTTCAAATTTACATTTCGATGATTTACTGGATGCCGATCAGGTTAAAAATTTAAAACGGATTACTCGCGTTGATGGCCCTGTGGACTCTGTAAAAAAACAGCCAACGGAGTTCTACCTTAACCCAACTCGTAGAGAGTTGCGCCGAATATTGCGAACTCGAAACAGTGAGCCTAACTTCACCAAAGTAAATTAGCAATAGTTAAAAAATATTCAAACAGGATGAGAATTTTAATATTCACAATGCTTTTTCTACTAGTTAGTTTCGTTTATGGACAGAAGACTAAAACACCCGATTACTATATAAACTCAGTGAAGGTTGACTTTTCTAAAACTTTTTTAAATCCTAGCAGTGTCGATTCGTTAAGCATTAGTAAAAAGACCGAGAATGGTGCTGTTTTTATCTTTGCTAAATCAAACTTTAAACTTGTGAGCTTAGACGATGTTCTTCGAAAGAATAATGCATTGAATACCTCGAGTAAAAATGTTGTCATCCGAATTAATGGACAAATTATCAATGATATTTCAAATTTGATGATCGACGACAGCTATTTTGTTTACATAGAAACCGAACGGTTAAAAGATGTAAATTATATAACCGAAAAGTTTAGAGAATTGATTATTATTAATATTTTGCTCGAATCAAAGGAACGAAAACCTCAGATTATGCTTAAAGGTCAAAAAGATCCACTTAACACTTTAATTGAGGAAATAAAGTAAGTTTCTTGTTTGTCGAAAGCTTTAGTCTATTCCCCGATAATTTTAACTAATACTCTTTTACGCCTTTTCCCGTCAAATTCGCCGTAAAAAATCTGCTCCCAAGGACCAAAATCGAGTTGTCCTTGAGTTATTGCAACAACCACTTCGCGTCCCATTAGGGTGCGCTTTAGATGAGCATCGGCATTATCCTCAAACCCGTTATGTTTATACTGAGAGTGCGGTTTTTCTGGTGCTAATTTTTCTAGCCAAACTTCAAAATCGTGGTGAAGTCCGCTTTCATCGTCATTAATAAATATGCTCGAAGTAATATGCATAGCATTTACCAGCACCATACCTTCCTTAATGCCGCTTTCGGCAAGGCATTTCTCTACATCGCGGGTAATATTAATTAGTTCACGACGCTTGCTGGTCTCAAACCAAAGCTCCTTCCTATACGATTTCATTTTTACTTAATTCCTTAATAACCAAATTTCTCAAAAGCTCAATAACTCAATATCCTACTTCCTAATCCCAAGTTCCTCCACAATTTTTGCAATCTTGGCATCCAATTCTTTCAGTTGATTCTCCAGTTCCGATGCCGATTTCAGCTGACCCTTTACCCCAAAATAAAACTTAATTTTGGGTTCAGTGCCGGAAGGTCGAATCGAAACCTTTGTTCCATCCTCTGCAATGAATTGTAGAACATCCGATTTTGGTTGACTTATTGTTGATTTTTTTCCTGTTAATGTGTGAATTGTTTCTTGCTTTTGGTAATCGTGAATAAAACTAATTGTTGAACCATCAATTGTTTTAGGTGGATTTGCACGATATTGC
>WBUV01000166.1 GCA_008933525.1 Bacteroidales bacterium
ATCGTAGGTCGTACCGATGCGTACCTTTCCAAAGGAATCTGTTGATAATCTTAATGGAATTACCCCTGTTTTTATCAATGTCATCGCCAGAATGGCCGCCGCTTAATCCTTTTACAGTGATTTTGAGGGCAACGGAGTCGGTTGGAACTTTCTCTGCATCATACGCAAATGTTGCTAGAGTATCCATTCCTCCAGCGCAACCAATAAACAGTTCACCTTCGTCCTCAGAGTCTAGGTTAATAAGTATTCTTGAATTAAAGAAACCCTCTTTCATTTCAAAAGCACCAGTAAGACCAGTTTCCTCATCAACTGTAAATAAACATTCAATTGGTCCATGTTTAATCTCTTTTGATGCAAGAATGGCAAGTTGAGCCGCAATGCCAATACCATCATCAGCGCCTAGGGTGGTTCCTTTAGCTTTAATCCATTCTCCATCTATGTAGGCATTAATGGGATCGGTGTTAAAATTATGCGCTACATCGCTATTCTTTTCGCAAACCATATCCATATGGCTTTGCAATACCACAGGCTGGAGGTTCTCAAAGCCTTTTGAGGCAGGCTTACTAATTAGAACATTTCCGGCCTCATCGGTTTTTACCTCAAGATTTTGTTTTTGGGCGAAATCCTGAAGATATTTTATTATTAGAGTTTCCTTTTTTGAAGGACGGGGTATTTTGCATATCTCCTCAAAATACATCCATATATCCTTAGGTGAAATTTTATCAAAATTACTCATACTAAATAATTATTTGTTTGATTATTAAATAATTGCGCACGCAACCTGTCGCAGTAACTTTCTAATTCGTAAACATAGTATTTTTTATTTTTTTAATACAACATTGTTAAGTATTGTTAAGCATATTTCATAATTATTTTATGGTCGTTTTTATTTATAGGGCATTATGCCATGTTGAATAATATTTTTGAGACGTCGATTCCAAACAATAGCTGTATATTTAAGAAAAGTGATATACCTTTGCATTTGAATAAAATGTATCATGATAGATAGAAGCGAAATTTTAAATCTGCTCATGTCGGCGATTAACTCAAGCATCAGAGCAGGTGCTTTAATTATGGAAGTATACAATTCCGACGATTTTCAGGTTAACTTAAAATCAGATAAAACTCCACTTACATTAGCCGATAGGTTAGCGCATGATACAATTAAGAATGATCTTTCCAAAACTTTCATTCCTGTGCTTAGTGAAGAGGGCCGTAACATTGTTTATGAGGAGCGAAAAGGATGGGAGTACTTTTGGATTGTTGATCCATTAGATGGTACTAAGGAGTTTATAAAGCGTAATGGGGAATTTACTGTAAACATTGCTTTAATTCAGAACAGATTTCCACTCCTTGGTGTAGTTTATGTTCCAGTAACCCAAGAACTTTATTTTTCCTTTACCCCTGAAGGTGCCTATAAGGTTTCAGATGTAATTCCAACTAAGGATGCTAACTTTTGTTACGATAATTTGTTGGGAAAGGCTCAACAACTACCATTTTCTGCCAAGAGGAATAACATAATAATAGTTGAGAGTAGATCGCACACATCGGACGAAACACTGGAGTATATTGAATGTATAAAGAGTAAGCATCCTGAGGTGATATCTATTTCAAGAGGATCATCATTAAAAATGTGTATGATTGCTGAGGGCAATGCGGATTTGTATCCTCGTTTATCCCTGTCATCTGAATGGGATACTGCTGCAGGACAGGCAATTGTTGAGGGTGCTGGCTTTAAGGTGTTGACTTACGAAACACAGGAGCGAATGTCGTACAACAAGGAGGAGTTGCTAAATCCTTGGTTTCTGGTTAAGGGTAACGCAAAAATTTAATTATACTTCGAGCCCTAGTACAAGAACATCGTCTACTTGTTCAAAATTTCCTTTCCATTTGTTGTAAAACGATTCTATGGTTTCGCTCTGAGATTGGTGGGGCTGAATGCATATTGTGGATATTAACCGATGGAATTCTGCTCTGCCCATTTTCTTCCGTTTAACTCCACTGAGCTGATCGGTGTAACCATCGGTGTAAAAGTATAGTTTATCCTTGGCATCCAGATCAAGGCTGTTTTCCTCAAATTTTATCTCTTGTGAACTTTCACTAACAGTTCTTTTTACCTTAAATAGTTCAACATTTTCTTTCTTTGCAACCATAAAATTCATATGGTTTCCACAGTAACTGAGCTTTCTATTTTTTGGTGAATACTTGCAAATAATAAAATCAATTCCAACTATGGAGTTCAATTCTGAGTTAGAACTCCTTACAAGTTCATTGTATAAATAATTTGCGATTGTGTGCGGTTCTTTAAATTTGTTTACACTAACTGCATCCTTAAGTAAACTAATGGCCATCACGCTCATAAAAGCACCAGCAACTCCATGACCAGTACAATCGGCAACTGCAAAAATTATCTCCCCTTTTTCTTCCCATGTCCAGTATAAATCGCCACTTACAATATCTTTTGGTTTAAAAAGAACGAACTGGCTACCGAAGAATTTGTTGAAAGAACTAGTAGGCGGAAGTAGTGTTTGCTGAATAATTGATGCATATTCTAGGCCTTCGGTCATTCTACGGTTAATTCCCGAAATAAATTGGTTTTGTCTTTCAATTTGTTCCGATTGTGTTAGCAATTCCTCCTTTTGTTGATTTAGTTCAATATTCGACTCCTCCAGCATATCGCGTTGGGCCATAATCTCTTCTTTCTGCTGGGTAATCTCAGCATTTTTCTGAACTAACACTCTTTTATCGGTTTTTAGCCGATGAACATATAGCGATGCAAGAAATATAATTAAAATCGACGAGACAATTATAGTTAAAAGCAAATGTGTAACGGATTGCTGTCTTTTAAGTTTAAGGTCGTTTACCTCTTTTTCTTTGTAAAGGAGGGCTAATTCTTTTTCTTTCTGCTCGGTTTCAAACTCAATTTTAAGTTGATCGAGTTTATTTAAATTTTCAACACTTCTTAATGAGTCGTCGAGGTTTTTATACTTTTCCAAATAAACTATGGCATTATTTAGTTTGTTTGTCGATTTAGATATTTTGTACAATCCATGGTAGGAGTCCCGTTGCCACTCATTCGATCCTATTTTGCTAGCTATTTTAAGCCCCATATTGTAATAATACTCCGCCTTGGAGTAGTTATTCTTCATAAGGTAGGCCCGTCCAAGGTTTATGTATACAGCAGCCACTCCATTCTCGTTACCACTTTGGGTTAATGCTTCGAGCGCATAGTTAAAATACTCAATTCCTCTGGAGACATCATTTAACTCTAAGTACAGAATACCGATGTTGCTTAATGTTTTCCCTTGGTCGTCGATGTTTTTAAAGAACTTATCCACCTCGAGCGATTTCATGAACATTTCAAGACTTTCACTGTACTCTCCTTGGTTCTTCTGGATTATGGCAATATTGTTACAAGCTCTTCCAATTCCTTGCTTATTGTTTATTTTATAGTATATATCAAGTGCTTTTTGGTACATTTCAAGCGCTTCGGGATATTTCTTTTGACTATCGAAGATTAACCCAATATTGTTATATGCGTTAGCAACGCCCAAGGTGTCGTTTAGTTTTTCCCTAATAATCAGCGATTCGTAGAGTATCTCCGACGCCTTTTTTAAATTTCCTTTGTTCCAGTAAATCCCACCTAGAAGATTTAGACTGCGTGCGATATTCTGACTATCACTTAGTATTTTGTATTCATTAAGCGATAATTCGCCATAAATTATTGCACTATCGAATGAGCCTAAATTAAGATGATCACCGGTAAGAAATTTATAGATATTGGCAACCTTCGCTCTGTTATCATTTTTATCTTCAATCGACTTGAGCAGTTCATGATGATAGGATAGGGCCTGCTTAAAATTTCCCTGGGTATAGTTTAAATTAGCCAAAAAAAGCATTGCGTTGTAAGCGCCATCTGAATAACCAATGTTCTTGTAAGTATTAAGTATAACGTTTGCAATGGAGTCTGTTGTTGGCAAATTACGGATAGTAGGATTGTTCAGTTTTCTTAGTAATGAGTTTAAAATCACTGTGTCTTTTGGTGATTTACTCAGCACAACTTCAATGCTGTCCAGTAATTGAGGCTTATTGTTTGCCTGTAAACAATTTATTGAAATTATAAAGGTGAGTATGATAGAAACAATGAAATTACGACACATTTTCTCGTTTTTTTATAAATGTAAAAATAGATTAAAAGATGTATTTATGGCTTTTGACATAGTTAAAGTTTAAATGTTTAACAGCAAATTTTGAAAAAAAGGGTACCCCAGTAGGAGTACCCTTAATAACTTAAAAGTATATAACTATCGCTTATCTTCAGGCGACATTACTACCTCAATAGCATTGCCTTGGCCAAACATTTTATTTGCAAAGTCTTTAACCTTTTGAGCATTAACAGCTTTTACAACATCCAAGTAAGTAGTGTGCTTGTCAATACCGCTTTCGTATTTCTCACGAATAACACCAGCCCAATACCTATTCTCTCTTAAGTTTTGGTCGTACTGTTTAATCATGAACTCTTTTGCTTTGTTTAAATCATCCTCAAGCGGGCCATTGGTTTTAATCTTCTCAATTTCAGAGTAGATAATACCCATTAGTTTGTCGCGCATGTTTGGATCGGTATCGAACATAATTCTCAAAACATAGTTGTTGTTTGGGAAGTTGGCAATACTCATTCCTACCCTTACACCATAGGTTCCACCTTCTTTTTCGCGAACCTCTTCAAGGTAACGGTTTTGAAGGATTGAATTCATGTAGCTAACCAATACCATGTTTTCAAGATTGTACTCAGCATCGCCGGTTAGTGCAATGTAAATTGATGATTTAGGTGTTTGTAATGGTTTGTTGAAGAAATTCTTCACTTTACCTTTTGGAGGTCTTACGCCATTGTCTTTTGCAGCATCTTTACGTTTAACGGTTGGTAAGCCACCAATGTATTTTTCAACTAGAGCTTTTGCATCTTCGGCTTTAACGTTACCGGTAAAAATGAAAGTAAAATCTGATGCATCGGCAAAACGATTTCTGTAGAAGTCCATGGCCATTTTAAAATCTACTTTCTCAAGGTATTCCATATTTTGAGGTAATACTCTTGGATTGCGATTTGCCATTGCAATAGTTATACTATCGCTGAATGCCATGCGTGGATCGGCCGATGCGTTAGCCATAAATGCTTTAATGCGGTTCATATAGGTGGTGAAGCTCTCTAAATCCTCGCGAGGAGATGTAAAGTAAAGGTAAACCATCTGAAGCATTGTTTCGAAATCCTTTGGAGAAGCCGAAGCTGAAATACCTTCGAAATCTTCGCCAATAACTGGTCGAACACTTACAATTTTACCAGCAAGCATTTTATCCAAATCATTTTTCGAGAACTCACCAATACCTGCATTGGTAACAATTTGTGTTGCATAGGAGGCCGATGGTAGAGTTTTATTGTCAGCTATAGATAAACCACCTTTGCTAAATGCTGATAAGGAAACCTCATCCTCTTTAAAGTCGGTTTGTTTAAAAATAACCTTTGCTCCATTGCTAAGAACTATTTCTGTAGTTCCAAATACATTGTTAGCATTTACCTTTTTAACTTTACCAGGTTTTGCAACATTTTCAACTAGAGGCTTAGTAGAAACATTATCAACATACGCATCAATCTTTTCGGCTTTTACTTCTTTTAGCGAAGCAAGAATACCCTCTTCGGTTGGTAGAACAATACCTTCTTTTTGAGGACCCATTACTGTAATTACCACATTCTTATCGGTAACTAATTTTGAAGTGTAAGCATTAATTTCGTTAATTGAAATTGAAGGCATCATTCCATTTGCGAAAGCATGCTCAAATTCAATACCTGGTGTTGGTTCACCTTCAAGGAAATGGTTAACAGCATCCCAAACGTACTTTTGGTTTTTTTGTTTATCTTTTTCTTTAAGTTGGTTTTCAAGATTTCTTAGGTAGTCTGCTTTTGCTCTATCAAGTTCTGATGCAGTGAATCCGAACTGTTTAACGCGCTCAGCCTCACGAACTAAACCTTTAAAGCCATCGAGCATAGCATCGTTTTTAAGTGCAGCGTAGAACATAAAAGCACTTTTTGTGCGAACCATACTGCCCATTCCAGATGCAGCAAATACAAATGGAGGATTTGGTTTTTGGGTAATTTCCTGTAAACGAGCCGAAATCATAGTCGAAATAAGCTCTTTAACCATTTCTTCTCTTAAATAGCCAATATTTTTTGCATCCTTTGGAGTAGCATCGTGCTTATAGTAAAGGTAAAGAATGGTGTTGCGAGCTTCAGGATCCGATGCAATGCCTACTAGTGGCTCATCGTTGTCGGGCAATTCGTAGAATTCTCTTGTTGCAGGGTTAACTGGCTTTGCAATATCAGCAAACATAGTTTTGATCTTCTGCTCAATTTGGTCAACGTCGATATCTCCAACAATAATGATCGATTGTAGATCGGGACGATACCATTTTGCATAGTAATCTTTAATTGCTTGATGCTCAAAGTTCTCAATAACGTTGATGTCGCCAATAACGTCGCGAGTTGCATATTTTGAACCTTTATAGATTACAGCCATGTTTTGCTTGTACATTCTGCGCTCAGCACTACGTCCAGTTCTCCATTCCTCACGGATTACGCCACGCTCGTTGTCAATCTCTTTAGGATCGAGAGTGATGAAACTTGACCAATCGTGAAGAACTAGCAATGCGCTATCAATAATTCCTTCGCGAGTGGTAGGAACGTCAGAAAGGTTGTAAACTGTTTCGTCAACAGAGGTAAAAGCGTTAATGTTATATCCAAATTTAACACCAATGGTTTCGAAATAGTTAATGATACCTTTTCCAGGGAAGTTCTTTGTGCCGTTAAATGCCATATGCTCTAGGAAGTGAGCCAGACCGTTTTGGCTATCTTCCTCAAGGATTGCGCCCACGTTTTGTGCAATGTAGAATTCTGCACGTTGCTTAGGTTCTGCATTTTTACGGATGTAATAGGTTAACCCGTTCTCGAGTTTACCGTAACGGAAGTTTTTATCAACCGGAACAGGAGTATTC
>WBUV01000167.1 GCA_008933525.1 Bacteroidales bacterium
ATCTTATCCATTGGGTCTGCTTTTTTATATGAAAATCACTTACTTTTGGGCACTTTCAGCCTAATGGTTGTTCCAGCATTGGGCTCAGTTTCAATATCAAATGTTCCGCCAATTAATTTGGCGCGTTCTTTCATGTTGTATATTCCATTGCAGGGAGTGCAGAAATTATTCGAGTAGTTAAAGCCTTTCCCATTATCCTCAAGAACAAGAATAATATTGTCTTTGTTGCCCATAAGTTGTAGTTGAATTCTGTTTGCTCCAGAGTGCTTTATGGCATTATTAATGGCCTCCTGAGCAATCCTGTAGATATAGAATTTATCTTTAGTATCTGCAGTAGCATAATCACCATATGCCGAGAATTCTATGTCGATATCGGTTGTGTTGGCCATCGATGTGCATAAACTTTTCAGCGCAACATCAAGCCCCGATTCGTTTAGGATGTTGGGAGCAAGATTGTTCGATATCTGCCTTACCTCATCAATTATTTTCAAAAAATTCTCCTTGATTTCTTTAATGCACTCTGGAACATCATCCTGTTTGAGTTTGCTCAAACTTTCAAGTTGCAACTTAATGGCAACCATTTTTTGACCTAATCCATCGTGCAATTCTCTGGAAATGCGCTGACGCTCCATTTCCTGACCATCGTAAAGTGCCGTCATTCGCTGTAAACGCTCATCCTTGAGCTGCTTAACCATGGCATTAAATGCTTCGGTTAGCAGTCCAATTTCATCGTTCGATTTTGGTGTGACGCTCACATCCAAATCGCCCTCGCCAATTTTTTGAGAAGCTTTTTTAAGTTTGATTATTGGGTTAGTAATTGTTCGCGAAATAAAATGCGATATAGAGAAGAGAAATACACAAATAATAAGAGATAGGAATACAATGTCGTTTCGTATTGATATAATTGGAATCATTGCCTCCGCATAATCAATCTCAGCTAAAATAGCCCAATTTAGCCCAGGAGTTTTAATTCTGTCAAAGGAACTTAAGCACGAAATAGTTCTGTAATCGTCAATTAGCGATGAGCCGTACTTATCCTTAAAAGCGTTTCGCACGCTTTGAGTATGAACCTGTGTGTTAAGTACTGAGTTTGGTATAAACCTCGATTTACTTCGCATAAGGGAATCGTCGCCCACAAGGTAAACCTCGCCCGATTCACCTAATCCATTCTCAGGATTAATCTCAAGCATAATATCATTTATAGCTGAGATTGGTATTTGCAATGCAAGAACTGCTCTGTAATCAGGTATTTCAACGCTTTTGCCAATTAGGCAAATAGGAAGTGTGTCGGCAGGGAAACGCTTTGTGAAATCAACAATACTAGGGTTGTTTGATGTAGAAGATTTTAACCAAATATTCAAAAGTTGTTTTTTTAAAATTGAGTCAGGTGTTAACTTAACGAGAGAATCAGCCTTAAAGGAAAAAAACTCAATGGGTTTATTTTGAGATTGAATTATAATATAGGCATTCTGAAATCCCAGTAGGTTGAAATTTAGATTTTCAGTAATAAGCCAATTATTTGTTGATGATTTCTCCTGAAATATCTTCCTTGTAAGATTCTTGAGGTAAATTTTCTCTGAGAGTAACTTGATATTGTTGAATCGCTCGTTAAAGTAGAATTCTACCTGCCCTTTTTTAATAACACGGATAGAGGTAAGTTGGTCGAGGGTTCTTTTCAGGATGGCTTCCTTGGCATTGTAGTACGAGTAAACTCCAATAACTGCAAGCGACGATACTCCTACTGTAAAGAACAGAATCATCAACTTACGGTTTATGGATTTTCTAAACATTGAATTTGTTTTGATACTACAAAGTAATTAAAAATGTAAAAAGAAAAGGCTCTATTCGAGCCTTTTCTTTTGTGTTTCAATTGTTATAAAGCCCCTTCATCATATGCTCTTTCTCCATGCAGTGAGTTGTCTAACCCTTGTAATTCTTCACTTTCAGAAACTCTAACTGGAGTAATTAAATTAATTATGATTAGCATTAAATAAGTAAATCCAAAAGCGTATGCTGATGCACCAACTACGGCAACTATTTGCTTCAAAAGGAATGAACCAGAACCAAATAGTAAGCCATCGGCACCAGCGGCATTAACCGATTTTGATGCAAATACCCCAAGAAGAATTGTTCCGAGAACACCACCCATTCCGTGTACACCCCAAACATCGAGCGCATCGTCCCATTTCATCTTATTTTTAAACTGAACAGCTAAGTAGCAAACCAAACCAGCAGAAATACCAATCAATGGCGACGCCCAAAGCGGAACAAAACCAGCACAGGGTGTAATGGTTGCCAAACCTGCAATTGAACCCGTTAAAAGCCCTACAAATTTAGGTTTACGTTCTCTAATCCATTCTACTGCCAGCCACGCAATTGTTGCAAACGATGCTGCAATATCAGTATTTAGGAATGCCAATGAGGTAATATTATCAACTTGAACTTCGCTGCCTGCATTAAAGCCATACCAGCCAAACCAAAGCAAACCGCTACCAATGGCAACAAGAGGGATACTGTTAGGCGTTGAGTTTTTATCAACGCGTGCTCCAACATAGAAAACGGCAGCTAAAGCAGCAAAACCAGCAGTAGCATGAACAACAATACCTCCGGCAAAGTCAAGAACGCCCCAATGTGCCAATAATCCACCACCCCAAATCATATGAACGAATGGATAGTACACTAAAATTTGCCAAACTGTAAGGAAAATAAAATAAGCTTTAAAGGAAACCCTATTTACAAAAGCACCAGTAATCAGCGCAGGTGTTATAATGGCAAACATCATCTGGTAAGCAATAAATACAAACTCGGGAATTTTACCATTGCCAGCCCAAAGCGTGTCCATACTTATACCTGAAAGAAAAGCCTTATCGAAGTTTCCGATAATGCCGCCATCGCCACCGCTGAAGCATAGCGAGTAGCCAAAAAAAACCCAAAGAACGGTGGTCCAACCTAACGAAACGAAACTTTGAATCATAATAGCAAGAATGTTTCGTTTAGTTGCCAGACCACCATAGAACATTGCAAGTGCTGGAGTCATAAGCATAACAAGGCTTGTTGCAAGAAGCATAAACCCCGTTGAACCTGTATCCATTACGGCTGTTGCCTGCATTAGAATTGAACTTAGCATAGTTTAATTTTTTAAAGTGATTAAAATGACATTCCAAAAACTAAATAAATTGCCTCTCTTTCAGGGTTGGTGATTAGAGATGCTTGTACTGGTACTTCAAAAGTTTCTGATATTTTCAAGGTTTTAGCAGCCTTTACGCCTAGATTAATAATTCCTGAAGTTTTGTTTCCGTAAAATCCAACCTCGCCTCTATCTTTATTCGGTTTATCGATAGTTGCTCCAACAAAAGCATTAAAATCAACTCCGTTGATGTTCTTTCTGTAACCCAGTTCAACGTACTTCGACATGAATATATCGCCAGTACTACCGTCGGAATTAATGTTGCGGGCATCGTTACCATAAATATTCATAGCAAAAAGCAAGGTGAATGGAATGTTTTCTGTGCCGTTAAAACTGAAGGTGCTCTCAAATACGTGGCTTGTGCTATCCTTATCGTAGTTAAAGTATCTGTTTCTGCTCTCTGAACTATATAATCCAGGGAAGAAATAATCGGTAAAGGTTACGCTGAAAACCTTATTGAAAGTGTATGTCAAATAAAGGTCTACCTCTTGGTTTGCAGTTTCCGAAAAAGTGTAAGCAGCCCAAGCACCAATAGCAAGTTCATGCTTGGATTCACCACTAATCATATTGTACTTAATCCATGGCTGAATACTGGGGCTGTTTCCCCCTAGGCTAACGCCACGCCAAACATAGCGGTTCATTAGGTCGGCTCCAATTTGTACAGGCGATTCTTCTTGGGCAAATAGTTGGAAGTTAACGGTCATTAATGTTAGTAGCGAGAAGGCTTTAAGTTTGTTTATCATATAATGCTGGTTTAATGGTTAATGCCAGCAAATGTATTGGCTGCTCGATGCTCAAACAATAGGACTTTGGCTGATTTTATCTAATACTAAGTACCAGTTTTGCAGTTTTTAAATTCTTATAATTTATTGTTCATCATCGATATGCGAATTACCAATCATGATTATCTTTGCAACTTATTTTGGTTTGAATTTTAAGTTCGATAACTCGCATTTAACATAAATACTATGGATTACAATTTTAAAGAGATTGAGAGTAAGTGGCAGGAGTACTGGAAGAATAACAAGACTTACAAGGTAGATATAGACCCTTCGCGACCAAAATTCTATGTGCTCGATATGTTCCCCTATCCTTCAGGGGCAGGGTTACACGTTGGTCATCCACTTGGTTATATTGCATCCGATATATATTCACGCTTTAAGCGTTTACAGGGCTTTAATGTTTTGCACCCAATGGGTTACGATGCATTTGGTTTGCCTGCCGAGCAGTATGCAATTCAAACTGGACAGCATCCAGCCATTACCACCGATATCAATATTAAGCGTTACCGCGAACAACTCGATAAAATTGGATTCAGCTACGATTGGGATCGCGAGTTCCGTACCTGCGACCCATCATACTACAAATGGACTCAGTGGGCATTCATCCAAATGTTCAAGCATTGGTACAATAATCAAGCCCAGAAGGCTGAGCCTATTGAGAAGTTGATTGCTGAGTTTGATAAAAACGGTAATTCTAAGGTTGATGCGGTTTGTAGCGAAGTAAAAGCATTTACTGCCGAAGATTGGAAATCTATGACTGAGGTTGAACAGCAAGAGGTTCTTCTCGCATATCGCTTGGCTTACCTTGCCGATGTAATGGTAAACTGGTGTCCTGCATTAGGAACGGTGCTTGCTAACGATGAGGTTAAGGAGGGTTTTTCAGTACGTGGTGGCCATCCTGTGGAGCAACGTAAGATGCGTCAGTGGTGCTTGCGTATTTCTGCGTATGCAGAGCGCTTGCTTAACGATATGGAGACTCTAGAGTGGACTGACTCTTTAAAAGAGATACAGCGCAACTGGATTGGCCGTTCCGAGGGTGCTGAGGTGTACTTCAAAATTGATGGGTCAGATATGAAAATCCTGATTTTCACTACCCGTCCCGACACTATTTACGGTGCAACCTTTATGGTACTTGCTCCAGAAAGTGAGTTGGTTGATGAATTAACCACTCCTGAGTACGCAGAGAAAGTTAGCGCATATCGCGATGAGGTTAAACGTAAAACCGAGCGTGAACGTATGGCCGAGGCCAAAAAGGTTACAGGTCAGTTCACAGGTAGTTACGCCATAAATCCTTTTACTAACGAGCGTATTCCTATTTGGATTAGTGAGTATGTATTGGCTGGCTACGGTACAGGCGCTATTATGGCTGTTCCTGCACACGATAGTCGCGACTTTGTTTTTGCACGCACATTCAATTTGCCAATTATTCAAACCGTAATTCGACCCGGCGAACAGGCTACAGACCCAAATAGTTGGAGTGAATCTTACGATTCGAAAGAGGGTGTTGTTATCAATAGCACTTTGATTAATGGTTTGGATGTAAAACAGGCCATCAGCAAAATAAACGAGGTGATTGAATCGCGTGGATTGGGTAAGCGCAAAATAAACTATCGCTTACGCGATGCTATTTTCAGCCGTCAACGTTACTGGGGCGAACCGTTCCCCGTTTACTATAAGGATGGAATGCCATACGCAATTGATGAGAGCAAACTTCCGTTGGAATTACCTGAGGTTGATGCCTTTTTGCCAACAGAAAAAGGGGAACCACCTCTTGGTCGTGCTAAAAACTGGAAAAATGCCGATGGTTATGGCTACGAGTTAAGCACAATGCCCGGTTTTGCAGGTTCATCAGCATACTACCTGCGCTATATGGACCCTCACAATAACAACGGCTTGGTATCCAAGGAGGCGAATAACTACTGGGAAAATGTGGATTTATACATTGGTGGAACCGAACACGCTGTTGGACACCTTATATATTCACGTTTCTGGAATAAATTCCTTTTCGACCTTGGCCATGTTTGTAAAAATGAGCCATTCAAAAAATTGATTAACCAGGGAATGATTCAGGGTCGTTCGAATTTTGTGTATCGTATCAAAAACACCAATTCTTACGTTTCGCTTAACCTAAAGGATAAGCACGATGTTACTCCAATTCACGTTGATGTAAACATCGTTAGCAACGATATTTTGGATATTGATGCATTTCGCAAGTGGCGTCCAGAGTTCAGCGATGCTGAATTTATACTTGAGGATGGTAAGTACATCTGCGGTTGGGCAGTGGAGAAGATGAGCAAGAGTATGTGGAACGTTGTAAACCCCGATGTTATTGTTGATAAGTATGGTGCCGATACGCTTCGTATGTACGAGATGTTCTTGGGACCACTTGAGCAAAGTAAACCTTGGGATACAAACGGGATTGATGGTGTACACAAATTCTTCCGTCGTTTTTGGCGATTGTATCACAACGCAAACAACCAGATTGAGGTTTCCGATGCTGAACCTACAGCGCAGGAACTAAAAGTACTTCACAAAACTATCAAGAAAATTACCGAGGATATAGAAAAGTTCAGTTTCAACACAGGCGTTTCAGCATTTATGATTTGTGTGAATGAGTTAACCGAACTAAAATGCAACAAACGAGCAATCCTCGAGCCTCTTTGTGCGCTGATTGCATCGTATGCTCCACACATTGCCGAGGAACTTTGGCATTTATTAGGACATAACAATTCGGTTTGCGATGCAAAATGGCCTAAGCACGATGAGATGTACCTGCAGGAGAGCACCTATACTTGTCCTGTGTCATTTAACGGAAAAACTCGTTTTACCCTAGAGATACCATTAAATATTCCTCAGGCTGAGGTTGAGAAAATAGTACTCACCGATGCTAATACTCAAAAATTTCTTGAGGGTAAGCAACCCAAGAAAATTATTATTGTTCCTAACAAAATTGTAAATATTGTTCTATAACTAAACTCAGATTTATTGAACTAGTAAAATAGTGTTTCCTATGTACGAGACACTATTTTACTAATCATTCTCATAACACCTTTGATATTCT
>WBUV01000168.1 GCA_008933525.1 Bacteroidales bacterium
GTCCAGTTTCTTGTAGTGAAAAATCGAATGTCTATATTCTTTTTTGATATATCGTTAAATTTTGGTTGCTCGGTTATCAAGTAATCTCGTTGAACCTGTTGATGACTAGCTCC
The DNA here is from genome assembly GCA_008933525.1 of Bacteroidales bacterium. Taxonomy (GTDB): domain Bacteria; phylum Bacteroidota; class Bacteroidia; order Bacteroidales; family Tenuifilaceae; genus SB25. Next base: position 114 of record WBUV01000168.1, read on the forward strand.
GTGAAATTTAGCTGCGGAGAATAAACTTACATAATAATTCCTATTCAGATACTTAAATAATTTTTCACAATAAAGTTGAATTGGAAGTTTTTTTGCAGAAGAATATCTTGGTGTGATAATTAAATAAAAGCCTTTACGAAGATTTACTATTTCTCCTTTTTCTGACAGTCTAAGAAGTTCGAATTTCAAAGAATTACTGCTACCTGCTGTTTCTCTAGCAATTTCATCCAATGAAAATGAGTAATTTTCAATTGATAACAGATATCTTATATATTCTTTCGCATTCATGTTTAGTAAATATTCGATAAAAGTATCAAATTAATCTACTATTCTCAAATTATTACTATATTTTTTTAGTGAGTTTTTTGTTGGTAAGAATTGCCATAGGTTTACTATCGTATTATAAGCAACACCTTAAGGCAAGAAAATTCTTTTACCTTACAATGGCGTAAATCAACTCATCGCAGAACTCGCCGTTCTTAAAGCAGGCCTTTTTTAGTGTGGCTTCAAGCGTAAAACCTGCCTTTTCCAGAACCCTTTGCGAGGCGTTGTTAAAGCTGAACGGGCGGGCGTAAATCCTAACTATATCGAAGGTGTGGAAACCGTAATCAACTATCTGCTTTATTGCTTCCGGTATAACCCCTTTTCCCCAGTATGGCTCTGCGAGCCAGTAGCCACACTCCGCCGATTTACGGTGTATATCGGATTGTACAAATATTCCAATGGAGCCACAGGCCTCGCCATTAATTTCAATGGCAAAGATTGTGTACGGCTCGTTCTGTATGGCCATAGTAAGGAACTTTTTGGCATCGTCCAAGCCGTAAGGGTTTGGGAATCCATCGGTGAGGTTTGCTGCAATTTTGGGGTTGTTGGCATACTTTACAATGCTCTCGGCATCGGATTCCCTGAATGGGCGGAGGATGAATTTTGGGGTAATTGAACTCATAGTCAGATTTCTTTATCCAATTTTATAAAATTTTCCGGTAACAAAAAAACGCCACCAAAAAATGGCGGCGTTTTATGGTTTGCATTAATGCTATTTACTTTATAATCTGTACTGCCTTAGCAATGGCCGATTCTAGTCCCGCTGGGTTTTTACCACCTGCGGTTGCGTAGAATGCTTGTCCACCGCCACCACCTTGAATTTCCTTGGCGGCCTCGCGTACAATATTCGATGCGTTTAGCTGGCGTGCCTCTACCAGTTTGTCGGAAATCATAATGGTTAGAACTGCTTTTCCGGCAATTTCGGCACCAAGCACTAGGTAAAGGTCGGCAACCTCGTTCTTTAGCTGGAAAGCTAAGTCCTTAATGGCATCGGCGTTGCTAACTGTAACGCACTCGCTGATAATGTTGATACCATCGTGCTGCTGAACCTTTTGCTTTAAGGTCGATTTAATCTCCTTAAGCTTTTCTGCTTGGAACATCTCAATTTCCTTGCGTAGTGCTTCGTTCTCCTCAACCAACTTTGTGGCAGCCTGAGTTACGCTTGCTGGGTTACCAAGTATGGTTTTAATCTCCTTGATTGTTTCAACCTGCGAGTAAACAAACTCCTCGGCTTTAACTCCAGTAATTGCTTCAATTCTGCGTACCCCAGCAGCAATAGCACTTTCCGATGTTAACTTGAACATTCCAATTTGACCGGTTGCGTGAACGTGAGTTCCTCCGCAAAGCTCCACCGATTCGCCAAAACGGATAACCCTTACAGAGTCGCCATACTTTTCGCCGAATAGCGCCATAGCACCCATTTGCTGAGCATGCTCCATTGGAACATCGCGGTGCTCGTCCAGTGCAATATTCTGGCGAATAGCACGGTTTACAAGTTTCTCCACCTGACGGATTTCCTCTTCGGTCATCTTTTGGAAATGCGAGAAGTCGAAACGTAGGTAGTCTGGGCCAACCAACGAGCCTTTTTGCTCAACGTGTGTTCCAAGAACTTTGCGTAAAGCGCTATGCAAAAGGTGTGTTGCAGAGTGGTTGTTTGCTGTACTAGTTCTGTTCTCCACATTAACTTTGGCAAAGAATTGTGCTTTTGGTTTGCTTGGTAGGCGGTCAACCTGGTGAATAATCAAGTTGTTTTCTTTGAATGTATTGATAACATTGATAGGTTCACCATTGCCTTCAATTGTTCCGCTGTCGCCAACCTGCCCACCCGACTCAGCGTAGAATGGCGTTTTATCCAGTACAATATGGTATTGTTCAGTTCCTTTAGTTTTTACGGTACGCATTTTTGCAATGCGAACATCGGCTTTTAGCGAGTCGTATCCAACAAACTCAACCTCGTCGATATCCAGAATTTCTTCCCAATCGTGAGCTTCCACAGCAGCATCGGCGCGTGAGCGCTCCTTTTGTGTGGCCATTTCGGCATCAAACTCCTTGCGGTTAACGCCAAGGTCGTTTTCACGTAGAATTAGCTCGGTTAAATCGAGTGGGAAACCGTAAGTATCGTAAAGCACAAATGCCTCTTTACCCGAAATCTCCGAAAGTTTCTCCTTTTTAGCCTTTGCAATTTGCTGGTCTAAAAGACGAATACCTGTTTCAAGTGTGTGAAGGAATGCTGCTTCCTCCTTATTAATTACGTTGATAATTAAATCTTTTTGAGCCTTCAACTCTGGGAAGTGGTTGCCCATTTGCTCCACCAAAACTGGCACAAGGCTATCGATAAATGGCTCTCTGAAATTTAGGAATGTATAGCCGTAACGTACAGCACGGCGTAAAATCCTACGGATTACATAACCAGCCTTAACGTTCGATGGTAGCTGACCATCGGCAATTGAGAAGCTAATTGCACGTAGGTGGTCGGCAATAACACGCATTGCAACATCGGCCTTTTGGTCTTTGCCGTAGTCAATTCCGCACATTTGTGATATGCGGTTGATTATTGGAGTGAATACATCGGTATCGTAGTTACTCTTTTTACCTTGGGTAACCATTGCCAAACGTTCAAATCCCATTCCTGTATCGACGTGTTTTGCTGGAAGTGGCTCAAGTGTACCGTTTGCTTTACGGTTGTACTGAATAAACACAAGGTTCCAAATCTCAATTACTTGAGGGTGACCAGTGTTAACCATTTTGTGTCCGGGGATTGCCTTACGTTCCTCGTCGCTACGGATATCAACGTGGATTTCGGTACAAGGGCCACAAGGGCCAGTATCGCCCATTTCCCAGAAGTTATCCTTTTTGTTGCCAAGCAGAATGCGTTCCTCTGGTAAATATTTTTTCCAGCGATCTTTTGCCTCGGAGTCCATCTCAACACCTTCGTTAGGGCTACCCTCAAAAACTGTTGCGTAAACTCTCTCTTTATCAATTTTAAGAACATCAATTAAAAATTCCCAACCCCAGTCAATGGCTTCGTTCTTGAAATAATCGCCAAACGACCAGTTGCCCAACATCTCAAACATTGTGTGGTGGTATGTGTCGTGTCCAACCTCCTCAAGGTCGTTATGCTTACCCGAAACGCGTAAACATTTCTGCGAGTTTGCTATTCTTGGGTACTTTACTGGAGAGTTTCCAAGGAAAATATCTTTGAACTGATTCATCCCCGCATTGGTAAACATCAGGGTTGAATCATTCTTAATTACCATAGGAGCCGATGGAACAATCTGGTGCGATTTGCTCTTGAAAAATTCCAAAAATGCTTTTCTAAGTTCTATTGAATTCATAAATATCTTGATTTGAAACTGTTAATTTTAATTATTTAATCATTTTGATAAAAAAAATTATATTTTAGCTTTGCAAAATTATAATTTTACCTTAGATTTGTTGCCGTTAGTCAAAATGGAATAATTATCAGTAACTTAGCAAAAGTAGCCGATGGCCAAAATAAAATATCAGTTTAACCCGAATACTTTATCCTTCGATATAATAAGGATTCCATTCTACAAAAGGTTAGCAAAGATACTAATTCATCTTGGATTTTACCTTGCAATTTTTATTGTTTTAGGATATGGGTTTTCGATTTTTGTTGATACACCAATTGAGCAAGGTCTAAAGAGAACGAATTCGGAGTATCTTTTAAAATATGAACTTACTACTAAACAGTTAAACGAGTTAAACGTATTGCTGGCTCAGATGGAGTTGCGCGATAATAATATCTACCGTTCAATATTTGAAACAGATTCTATACCACTCTCTATCCGTCGAGGCGGTTATGGAGGTGCCGAAAAATACGCGAGCTTGATGGGAAATTCAAACTCACCCATGATAATCAAAACCTACAAGATGCTCGATGAGATTTCGTGGCGCTCATACATTCAATCGCGTTCATTCGACGAGGTTGCCGAAATGGCCAAAAATAAGGAACGAATGATTGAGTGCGTTCCTGCCATCCAACCAATATCTGTTAAGAATCTTGTTAGAATATCCGATTTTTATGGATACAGGAAGGACCCAATGAACAAAGTTAGAACAATGCATCACGGAATTGATTTTGCAGGTCCTATTGGTACACCTGTTTATTCCACTGGCGATGGGATTATTCTTGAAGCAGGTTATTCGTTTAGTGGGTATGGTAATCAGGTGGTTGTTGACCATGGGTTTGGTTATAAAACTCGCTATGCACATTTACATAAAGTTAATGTGAAGATTGGCGATAAAGTTAAGCGCGCCGAAATGGTGGGGACTCTTGGTAATTCAGGCAAAAGTACTGGGCCACACTTGCATTACGAGGTTATGATCAGGAATAGTTCAGTTAATCCTCTTAATTATTTCAATGATATGACAGAGGAGGATTACGAGTCGATGCTTAAGAACTATTCAAGCGAATTTATGGATTAGTTTATTACTTTTGCAAAAAATAAAATAGACCCAATAATGGTTAAGCACAAATATAAATTTCATCCTGAACAGCTCATTTTCGTTAAAGTTCGAGCATCGGTTAGGGAGAAGTTTTTTTGGATAATGAAATATGTTGCTGCAGCCATTGTTGTTTCTATCATTTCATACCTTGTTTTTCCCTTCTTTATTGATACTCCGGAGGTAAGGAAACTCCGTAGAGAGAACCAAGAGTTACTCTTCAATTTCGATATTATCAATAAACGTATCGATCAGCTAAGGGCTGTACTTGAAGATCTTCAAAAACGTGATGATAATATTTACAGGATAATTTTTGAAGCAGAGCCTGTTCACTCTTCTGTTCGAGAAGCAGGGATGGGTGGAGTCGATCGTTATTCATACCTAGAAGGGTTGTCCAATAGCAAAATTATTATTGAAACTACCAAGAAAATTGATAAGCTAAGCAAAAAAGCCTATATACAGAGCCGATCGTTTGATGAAATTACGGTACTTGCAAAGCGAAAAGATGATATGGTTAGGAGCATTCCTGCAATAATGCCAATAAGCAACAAGGATTTAACCCGTGTAGCATCATCGTTTGGTATGCGTATACACCCCTTCTATAAAGTGCTAAAAATGCACACTGGTATGGATTTTACAGCTCCTACGGGTACCGAAATATATTCAACAGGTGATGGCGTAGTTAAGAAAATTGAGTTTGCTCAGCGTGGTTATGGATATCATACTGTTGTTGATCATGGGTTTGGTTACGAAACATTGTATGCCCACATGAGTCAAATAATTGTTCGTCCTGGGCAAAAGGTTAAACGAGGAACAGTAATTGGTTATGTTGGAAACACTGGAACCTCTGTGGCACCTCATTTACACTACGAAGTTCTACGTAATGGTGCGCCTATTAATCCGATCAACTATTACTTTAACGATTTAACCCCAGAGCAATACGATAAGTTGTTAGAGATAGCCTCGCAACCAACGCAAAGCTTTGATTAATCCTCAATAATAATCCATAAGACCTAATTCCAATGCCCTACAAGGAGAAGAAAGTTGAAAAGTTGTACTATTCAATAGGTGAAGTTGCCGATATGTTGAATGTAAATACATCTCTAATCCGTTTTTGGGAAAAGAATTTTGATATTATTAAACCCCATAAGAATAAAAAGGGTAATAGGTATTTTACAAAGGAGGATATTGAGAATCTTAAGTTGATATACCATTTAGTAAAAGAGCAAAGAATGACCCTTGAAGGAGCTCAGAAAAAATTGAGCGAAAATAAGCAGTCTGTTTCCGATAACTACAAGATTATTGAGAGTTTAACAGGCATTAAGCAAATGCTTTTGGAGATTAGGGATCAATTGGAGTAGTTACACACATGAAGGTAGGCGATATTGTTAGTTTTTTTGAACAACTAGCCCCGTTATCATATCAAGAAAGTTACGATAATTCTGGACTGATAATAGGTGATAAGCAGATGGTAGTGAAGTCTGTCTTATTAACCCTTGATATTACCCCAGAGGTTGTTGAAGAGGCCACTCAACTTGGTGCTAATGTTATTGTGGCGCATCACCCAATAATCTTTTCAGGATTAAAAAGAATTACAGGAAGTAATTATGTTGAGAAGTCTGTTATTCTTGCAATAAAGAATGATATTGCCATTTATGCAGCACACACAAACTTTGATAGTATTAAGAGCGGAGTAAACCTTGCTATTGCCAATAAACTTGGTATTGCGAATCCACAAATACTTCAGCCCCTTTCTAATGAACTTTTAAAATTAGTCACTTTTGTCCCAAAGGATCATGCCGAAAAAGTAAGATCAGCAATTTTTGAGGCAGGTGCAGGCCATATTGGCAATTACGATAGTTGTTCATATAATCTCGAAGGATTTGGTACTTTTCGGGGTAACGATTCTACCAATCCATATGTGGGTGAAAAAGGAAAGATTCATCATGAAACAGAAGTTCGCATAGAAACCGTTTTACCCAAGGCCCTTCAAACTAAAGTATTGAATGCGTTATTCGAAAGTCATCCTTACGAGGAAGTTGCCTACGATTTATACCCTTTATATAATAGGTATAATG
>WBUV01000169.1 GCA_008933525.1 Bacteroidales bacterium
CGATTATCCTTTTACCACGCTTGTTCCAAATATTGGGATTGTTCGCTATCGCGATGATCGCTCATTCGTAATGGCCGACATACCCGGAATTATTGAGGGCGCTCACGAAGGAAAAGGTTTAGGCTTGAGGTTTTTACGTCACATTGAGCGTAACTCAATGCTGCTATTCATGGTTCCTGCCGATAGCGACGATGTGAAAAAACAGTACCAAATTCTGGTTAATGAGCTTAAAATGTACAATCCAGAGCTGCTGGACAAGAAACGCGTTTTGGCAGTTACTAAGTGCGATTTGATTGATGACGAAATCAAAAAATCCATAAAAAAACATCTTCCAAAAATCCCTACTGTTTTTATTTCATCGGTTATTGGGCAAGGAATTGATGAATTGAAGGATCTACTCTGGAATAGTATTAACAACGAATAGATATGCTTGACAGCCTTATTCAACTAGACACCAAGCTATTTCTGGCGCTTAATGGGGCTCACTCCCCTTTCTGGGACTGTATAATGCTTTTTGCATCGGGTAAATTAACCTGGCTGCCTTTATACCTATTGATTATTTACCTTATTGCTCGCGAGCACAGGTGGAAAACGCTTTGGTGGCTTTTAGCCATTGCTCTGGTAGTAACTCTTGCCGATCAAATTTCAGTTCAAGCATTTAAAAACGTTTTTCAACGCTTGCGTCCTTGTCATAATCCAGGCTTGAGCGATTTTATTCATTTGGTGGGTAGATGTGGTGGCAAGTATGGATTTATTTCATCGCACGCAGCAAATACATTTGGTGTAGCGGTGTTTCTTTCATTCCTTTTCAGCCGCAAATGGGTTACCGCTGGTTTGCTAGTTTGGGCTACATTCGTTTCATATAGTAGAATATACCTAGGCGTTCATTACCCAGGCGATGTTTTGGTAGGTGCAATTGTTGGTGCAGGTATTGGAAGTGCAGTGTGGTTTGTATCAAGCCGGTTGTTGAGTAGGTATGTTTATAAGAAATAGCTACTGAACTTCGCCAACTGTTAAATCGTCGAAATAGGCTTTTATCCAATAAGGATTCCATACATACACCTTGATGGGAACCGGATTGTCTGCAATTGGAGTTGTAAATTCAATAACAAGTTTTTCCCTTCCTGTAGAGTCTATATCTAGAGTTGTTTTTGTGTTGATATAGAAATTTATATCGCTGTTTTGAACCACAAGCATCGCATTTGGGTTGCCGTATCGCCAAATTTGTGCAGCATACTTCCTGTTTGGTCTTAAAGTTATATCTGCAGATATCCCGAATTGATTGGATTTGTTAACCATTATTGATTTTGAGCCTTTGGGTGAAATACTTACAGATGCATTGTCAATAGTATCGCAGCTAAATTCATAAATAACATTTTGAGGAATAGGTAAGTATTTTTGCTTTTGAAAAGTTTCCTTTTTTCCATCGATTGCCGATTCATAGTCAGGCGTTTGCAGCAAATAATTCAACCTGCCGCTAGGTTTAAGTCTTAGGAACGAATCCCAATGAGCGGCTTTGCTCATAGAATCCCAGTGTATTGCCATGTATCGGTACTGAAAGTTCACAAGCAATCCATATGATGTTAGAACAATAACTAATGAGTATCCAATAATCTTTTTCCAACGTTTCTCATCAATCCAGTTTAAGATGTAGGCAAATGGGAGTGAGAGTAAAGCATACGATTCTATTAAAGGACGAGCCCCCAATCCTCCGCCATACCACCAGCTCCACCACGAGAATATAATGTAAACATTAAGTAAAAAGAATACTGTGATTGGCAAAAACCAGTCGAAACGTTTTTTTTTAAGCAAAAGGACTAATCCGGCTAAAGGCAAAATCATTAGAGGAGAGTATACTAGCCAACCTTTTCGGTAACTAAGTAATCCGTCGATTATATGTGGTTTTAAAAAAAAGAATCCCTCGTTGTTGTACGAATAGTATAGCCAATGCCCTGTTGCATATTTCCAGTATAAAAGTTGAGGAATCCACAAAGTTAATGCGAGTAGCATTGCAAATACCAGAAACTTCCAACTTTTGAGTATAAAAAAAACTCTTTCCTTAAACATTGAAAAACTGGTAGCTCCCCATAAGAAGAAAAATATGAGTATAATTCCATTCGTGGGTCGTACAAGAGTTATTAATCCTGTAGCAAAACCTAAGTATATCCAGTACTTAATTTTTGGTAATTCCCAGAACTTTACTGTAAGTAAGAAAAATAACGAGTATAGAAAAAAACTATAAACATGCGACATAGTAGCTTCCAGCGTGCTGTAGTGTAGCATGTTTGTCCCAATAAGTGTTGTAAAAAGAACAATTCCAACTACTCGCGGTTTAAACCATCTTAGGAGTATATGCCGTAAGATTATCAGCCCTAGTATCAAATAAAAAATAGCGCTAATCTGTAACGAAAATAAGTAAGGTAATGAATATCCATCGGCTGGAAATCCAGAAATTAATGCAGTAAAATGGCCAACTAAAAAGAAAGGTAGATAAAGAAAAGCAAGGCCCATTGTCATTTTAACAACGTCTTTGCCTTCGGATGTTTTAAGCGGCCAATACTTGTCCGCATAGAATTCAGGATTATTTTTAGTGAATTCGAATGATAGATCGTGATGAATTATTGCCGCAGGCAAATAGCAGTAGTAGGATATTATATCGTTATGAATTACCCTGCCATTCCTCCACGGCTTTGAGTTTAGGTTGATAAAAGTTACTAGTATTGCTACGAGCAGAATTGCTATTTTGCTGGAATCGAAATTAAACGAAAAGAATTTACGAACCATATATTAATTTTCAATTCTAATTTCGTATAGTTTCGACCAATTCTTTCCTGTGACAAAGAATCGGTTATTAATTGAGTCGTAGGCTATTCCATTGAATGCATCTTCGTCTCCGTTTTTATCTGAGGATTTAAGGATGTTTGAGAAATCAATTTCCGATAGAACTTCGCCCGATTTTGGGTCAATAACAACCACTTTGTTTGTTAAATAAACATTCGCAAAGATTTTCCCATTTACATACTCAAGCTCATTTAACATTCTAACAGGACCAGTATTGTCGTATACTTCAATTCTTCTTAACTCGGCAAAGCCATTTGGTTCCATAAAGTGGATAGTATTGCTACCGTCGCTCATAATCAGTTCAGCTCCATTGGTAGTAAGTCCCCATCCCTGTGTGCTATAGCTGAAAGAGTGCAATTTTTTGAATGATTCAGAATCGTAAACAAAACCGATTCCACTAGTCCATGTAAGTTGGTATATTTTCCCGTCTAAAAGTGCGATTCCCTCTCCAAAATACTCCTGTCCCAAATTAGCACTTTGTAATACCTTGCCAGTTTCAAGTTCAACTTTTCGGAGACTAGAAGCGCCTTGTTGTCCTGTTCCTTCATAAATAAAGCCATTGTGATAAAATAAACCTTGGGTGTATGCTTTGGGGTCGTGATTGTAGGTTTTGATTAGTTTGTAGCTGAGTTTTTTAGGAACATTTTTCGACTTTATTGCAACAGAAACTGAGGATGATTGACGTTGGTTGTTTTTCCAAGCAGTAACCTTAATATCTAGAGTTCCTAAGTTGTAATCTTGAGTAAGTATGCTGTACGACAGATCGTTTAGTTTATCTGCTCTTTCGTTATCTAGGTATAAAACTAATGAATCAGGAATTATTTGTTCGTTCAATAATTTAATATTTAGTCTTATTTGATCGCCAACGGATATAATTGTTCCGTTAATTGGGGATTCAATTTTTATCAAGTGAATTTGTTTTTCAACTTGTTTTTCCTTAACGCTAGGCATTTGTTCTTTTCGCCCATTTGAGCAGCCAAATATGGTTACGAGCGCTATTGCTGTAAGGGTTAGTTTGTTATTCATTTTTAATTTTCTTTTTGTTGATTCTATTTTCCAAATAATAATCGTTCAAAAAGGTTTTTCTTTTTAAACTGCTTCAGTAATTTCTTTTCCCTAACATGGTCGGGTTCGGTTGGACAAAGCATTTCCCATACCTTGCTCCAGCCAACAAATCCTCCAATATTCCTATCATCGATGAAAATATCCACTAAAAGTTTACGTGGTGTTTCGTTGTCCATAACTTCCTCCGGATGATTGCGGTTAACTGCGTAAAATTCTACTCCGTTATTGCGACAGAATTCAACTGCATCCTCTAACGATTTGCCTTCTCGAACAGTCCACATAATCAATACAAATCCGCGTTTCTGTAGTTCCCGCAATGTTTCAAAGGCAAATAGCATTGGCTTGCCAATGGCTGGGTAGGCATTTTCTACAATTGTTCCATCAAAATCAACAGCAATCCTAAGCATCGTTATTTAACTAAATGAGTCTCAAATCTACATCAAATTTGCTAAACAACAAGGGGCAAGGGTTGTTGTTTCTAGTTGATAGTAATATTGCAAAATCAACGAACATCAACAGGCAAATAGTGTTATTTATCATCGGAGTTTGTTCCGTAACCATAAAAATGTAAATTTGTTTGAGTTAAAAATATAGATATGATTAAACGCATCTTCCGCTTCTACTACGAGGGTTTTAAAAGTATGACCATTGGCAAAACGCTGTGGATTATTATCTTAATCAAACTCTTTGTAATGTTTGCAGTTCTTAAGATTTTTTTCTTCCCAAATATCCTAAAACGAAATTTTAAAACCGACGAAGAACGTAGCAACTACGTTATTGAACAGTTAACCAATAACCCTAAAAAATAAACTATGGAACACTTCGACCTTTCGCTGGTCAACTGGTCGCGAGCGCAATTTGCTCTCACGGCAATGTATCATTGGGTTTTTGTTCCGTTAACCCTAGGACTAGCTTTTATTATTGCGTTCATGGAAACGCTTTACGTTAAAACGGGCGACGAGGAGTGGAAGCGCATCACAAAATTTTGGATGACCCTCTTCGGAATTAACTTTGCCATTGGTGTTGCAACTGGTATCATTCTGGAATTTGAGTTTGGTACAAACTGGAGCAACTACTCGTGGTTTGTGGGCGATATTTTTGGAGCTCCATTGGCCATTGAGGGTATCATGGCTTTCTTTATGGAGTCAACCTTTATTGCAGTGATGTTTTTTGGCTGGAATAAGGTTAGCAAGCAGTTCCATTTAGTTTCAACGTGGCTTGTTGCTGTTGGCGCAAATCTTTCGGCGCTGTGGATTCTTGTGGCCAACGGTTGGATGCAGTATCCCGCAGGGATGTACTTCAACCCCGATACCGCCCGCAACGAGATGCATAATTTTTGGGAGGTGCTTTTTTCTCCTGTAGCAATCAACAAATTTTTGCATACAATAACTTCAGGCTACGTGCTCGCTGCAATATTTGTGATTGGTGTTAGCGCATGGTACATGCTAAAGGGTCGCAATATTCTACTTGCTAAGCGAAGCATAATTGTGGCGGCAGTTTTTGGATTGGTTACATCAATATTCCTTGCCTTAACCGGCGATGGTTCTGCGTATCAGGTTGCCCAAAAACAACCCATGAAGTTGGCTGCTATGGAAGGTTTATATGAAGGTCAGGAGGGCGCTCCGTTAATCGTTGTTGGTGCTTTAACTCCAGGAAAACAGTTCGATGATGATAAGGATCCATACATTTTCCGTATTCAAATTCCCAAAATGTTATCGTTTCTGGGTTATCGCAGTGGCGATGCTTTTGTACCTGGAGTTAAAGATTTGGTGGAGGGTGGCTACACTTATGTTGATAAAAATGGTGTTGAAAAGGTTGCCCTTTCTGCTGAGCAGAAAATTGAGCGGGGTAAAATAGCCATTAAAGCGCTTGCCGACTACACTGCTGCAAAGGATGCCAACGATACTGCTGCAGTTGCATACAACAGGGCGTTGCTAAACGATAATTTTGAGTACTTTGGGTATGGATATCTGAATAATCCTAAGAGTATAATTCCAAACGTCCCATTAACCTTCTACAGTTTCCATATTATGGTGGCTTTAGGATTCCTGTTTATCGGTTTCTTTATGCTGATACTTTACTTGGTTTACTTCCGTCAGTTTAATATCAATAAGTGGATTTTGCGCTTATCGATACTGATGATTCCTTTAGCCTACATTGCAAGTCAGGCAGGTTGGATTGTTGCAGAGGTTGGCCGTCAGCCTTGGGTAATACAGGATATTTTGCCAACTGTAGCGGCTGTTTCCAGAATTGATTCTAGTGCAGTTCAAATTACTTTCTTCCTTTTCTTTACAATCTTCACCGCTCTGCTAATTGCAGAGTTGCGCATAATGTTCAAGCAAATTAAAATTGGACCTAAAGAGGGAGGGAAATAGTTATGGTTGATACTACATATATCTTTTTGCAGCACTATTGGTGGTTTATAATATCGCTACTTGGTGCATTGTTGGTTTTTCTGCTTTTTGTTCAGGGTGGACAAACGTTAATTTACACTCTTGGAAAAACGGAATTGGAGCGTACAATGCTTATCAATGCACTTGGACGTAAGTGGGAGTTCACTTTCACCACCCTTGTAACTTTTGGTGGAGCATTCTTTGCATCGTTCCCGTTGTTCTACTCAACTAGTTTTGGTGGAGCCTACTGGGTTTGGATGGCTATACTATTCTGCTTTATTGTACAGGCAATTTCGTACGAGTTCCGGAGTAAACCCAACAACTTTTTGGGTCAAAGAACCTATGAGGTTTTTCTTTACATTAACGGTTTGCTTGGTACAATTCTACTTGGAACTGCTGTAGCTACATTCTTCACCGGTTCGATGTTTTCTGTCGACAAGATGAATCTGACTGATGTAAATAATCCTGTTATCTCATCGTGGGAAACTCCATGGCATGGATTGGAGGCTGCGCTTAACCTTCATAACCTTGCACTTGGATTAGCCGTATTCTTTTTAGCACGAACACTGGCAATTCTTTACTTTATGAATCACGTTAACCATAATGCGATTTTCGAACGTGCAAAGAAATATCTGCTATATAACGC
>WBUV01000170.1 GCA_008933525.1 Bacteroidales bacterium
GAATATATTGACTTGTTCCTTGAAGTACTCTCTATGAGTTTCTACTCTACTATAAGGCTGACGTTTATCGGCGTAACTACAAGTTCCAGGAATTGGAACTTCTATCATAACATGCTCAAAAAAAGCATCTTTCTTAACTTCAACCTCAACAAAGAAATCTACAGGTTTTCCAGCCTCTAAGATAACACTATCCTGACCAAAGTATGTATTAATTGCAAAACCATCTATCCCAGTTTTTGCTTCGACTACACGCTCTTTGGTATACTGCATATAATACAACGGTAAACCCGATTCCTTATGAACATACAACTCCTCTTTAGGTTTCAATTCAACACGATAAGGAAACTTAACAATTTTTTCCTCATTCTTACCTCTAACTAAAACTGTTGCACTAACTCCTTTCTTAAATCCACCGGCTAATAAATCTGGAAGCACAGTCATCAATACATTGGACGACTGATAGGTATTCCAGGCACCTTTTTCGCGAGATGATACAAAATACAACTGCATCGGAGCAAGCAAATTTCCTACTGTAGAATCGCGCCTTATTATGCTATAAGCAATAGTATTGACTAACATCTCATCATCGTACCAATAGTAAGAAGGTTTACTGTCTGAAAAATAAATTTCGCCTCTTATGCCTTCTTTCTTATACTTCAAGAGTGTATCTAACTGATATGGCAATCCCGCAATCTGCTTGATTTCTTGTATTAAAAACTTTTCTTTTAAAAAGGAATATCGATAATTTGACCATGAAGACCCTTTATAAATGGTATCTCTAGCACGAATAATTGAATCTAAAACATTTACAATGGTTTTATAGTTGAGGCTAACACCCCATCCTGCGAGTGAATGCAATAGGTCAATATCTGAAATTGAATAACCCTTATGAAAAACGTACTTATACTCTGCCTTGCTTTTCAGATTATTCAAATTAAGATCAACGCTATACCCAGCATCCTTTGCCAATTTAAGAGCCCTGAGTATATGTGCTGACATCCAGTAGGAAGTGCTTGGCGACACATCCCACCATGACCATAAGAACTCTTGGTTTTGATTCTTTAGCAACCGTTTAATAATTCTGTTTACATCCTTATCGTACCTAAATTGCTTACCCACATATTCCATTAACATTTTATGATTTACTAGCCCAATTAACTTTGAAGCCAACTGCTCATTACATGCATACCTGTAGTTTAGCAAAGAGCCAACCTCCTGCCCATAAATGTGAAGTTGGTTATCTAGAATTTCAACTGAAACTACTTCATTATCCGATGCCACAACATGCTTATCATCACCATTTTCAAGGATAGATAATACACCATCGGCTCTAACTACTCCTTGCTCTACTACAGGAATAGTACGTTCCTCACCATCGGTATAGCCATCGGTACGGGTAAATACATACCTTGTTGTTATTGAATCGGTTGTAATAGCATTGACAGGTAACTTATCGGTATGGTAGTTCTGAAAACTAATACTTTTCTCAAAATCAGTATTAGCACCTGACCACTTTACACTTCCTACAATGCTAGTATCTCTGGTGTAATTCAGAACTTTTCCTAGGAAAAAAGCAGAATCGCCTCGAGTGAGAAATTGAGGGACATTCAACTCTGCCATCAACGGTTTGTATGACTTTATACTTTTACGAGCAGTGCCTGTTTGAGCATGTCTATTCATGGCATAAACCATAGCATCCCATCGGGTGATATCATCAGGGAAGGTTACGGTAAACTTTGACTCGCCTCGTTTATCGGTATATAGGCGTGGTTCCCAAAAGCCAACATCGGAAAAGTTGGAACGAATGGTATTTAAACTTAAAAGTTCCTGATATAATTTTTGCTCTGCTTCGTGAATTACTTTTGAATCATCACTTTCATTATTTATCTCGTTATCATCTTGCTTTTTTAGACTTTCGGACTCAACAGTAACAACAGATCCTGCCATACTCTTTTTAGCACTTACACCATAAGCAACGACTACAATTTCCTGTATTTCTAAGGTTTCGGGCTCCAAGGATACAGATACATCAGAGCCAACCATCACCTCTATCTCTTTTATCTTATAACCAATAAAGGAAATTTCCAATATAACTCTTGGCTGATCAATAGATAGGAAAAACCTACCATCTATATCTGAAACAACTCCTGAATTTGTTCCCTTGACAACAACAGATGCTCCGGGCAAAGGCAAGTTATCTTCACTGCTAAGCACAGTTCCTCTAACATTCCAATCGGTTCCATACGTAATAAAAAAAGAACGAGATGGCTTAGTGGTTTCTACCGATGAAGAATAGCAATTACTTGTTAACCATCCGTATTTATACAACAAACTACTCGAAAAAGAATCGGCAGAATTCAAATCTGAATGGTTTAAATCAACAACTATACTACGATACTTCTCAATGTTTACACTATCCCTTTTAAGATAAGTGCCATTATTATATAGCAAAACAATATTATTTAACCCTTTAGGAATACTATTAAAATATGAACGACTGCTATTGCTATTAACACACGGAGCTGTTGTTGACTTAGTTTTAGTATCCTCAAAAATAAGAGCGGCAATTCCTGAGGCTTGAACCTCATGTGGCAGAATAGTCCTTAATCTAATTCCTTCATAGGCAATATCAATGGTTTTTGCATGCCAGATTGGTTTTGGAATTGTCTTTTCCTCGAGAAAACTAACTTTAGTTATCGCCTCATCATTAACATTGGCCATGGGATTAAAGGTGATATCCTTTAACTTATCGGGCAGAAGATTCGAGGCGTTTAACTTGTACACAATGTTATCCTCAAAGGTATAACTATAACCTCCGGTGTGCTGATAAGTAGTTTTTAAGCCATCTGGCTCTACATATGTCTTTTTGCTAGGAAAAACAGGGCCAACAACAACAAAACCCTTATAACGATTATTCCAAGAATAGATAGGTGTAAATGCAGAACTCGATTCCAAGTAGCAACGATTAACATTCCGGAACGAAGCAATGTAATTAATGTGCCTATTACGCTCTGTTGAAGTCAACTCTTTTTCCAACTTTACAACTTTAGCTCCCTTAGGCAAATGATCTATATCGATACTTATAATTGTCTTCCTTCCTTTCTCAAAGGAGATTGAATCCAAAATAACTACTCTATCGAAAAGGCGTAAGCTAACCTCCCGTTTACCAACTGGTGAAACATAAAATGAATACTCCTTAGGATTATCTACCCACGAGTAAAAAACAGGTTGCCTGTCGACCTCAACAACAAAGACCTGCTTGGCAACTCCGTTCTGCATAACATATGGGGCAAACTGGGTTCCATCATTGATATCGTATGAATAAGTAAAAGATTTTGAGTATGGGTATGTAAACTGATAATACTTCATTGTATCCAACCTAGCAATCCTCTCCCACTTTCTGTATTCAAGCTTAAGTATAGCAATCCTTTTATCGAGATTTCTCTTACTGTAAGTTGCGGCTTTGGGTCGTGGAGTAGAACTTGTGCCATAGTATGGCAAATTTTGGGGATAATATCCTAACTTGCTAGTTACGGCAAGGGCCGTTAAATCCACATCACGAACAGGCTCTCCAAGTTGATTCAAAACATGAATTGTTGCATCAACCTTTTGTCCTGGATAAATCCTTTCTGGAATATCCAACGAAAGACTCAAGTACTCCTCCTTAAAATCATACTGTCGGCGCTCAATACGCTCTTCGCCTCCAAATGAGTAAAGCAACTCAACATAGTAAGTTTGGGCTCTGTTCTCAATTAAAGATTCAAACTCCAACTCCTTCCCAAAACCTTTTTTCAGGAGAGTACTTCCCTGATAAATATACCACGACACATCTATCTTTTGAGGGTTACTCAAACTCACTTTAAAACTATCACGCGTAATTCCTCCTAACAATTCTAACGAAGGCTTTAAGTTACTCATGAATATTTGTTTAGAGACAAAATCGTTGTTCAAACGCACTAAAGTTGTTGCTGGGTTTAGTTTTTCCTTGAATGGTAAATAAACCTCTTTCACGCTTAACTCCTCATTGTGCTGTAAATTAATGGGCACATTACTCATTGGTTCTCCATTCTTAAGAATATCGTAACAAATACTGTCGTTAGAAAAATGTGTGGTTAACTCATACTGAGAATAGAAATAGGTTGCAAAACCTATTGTTTCCATCCTCTGATTCTGACTATTTAAAACTGACACAGAAACCTCGTATGTAGTGTTGGCTTTCTGAAATAACTCGCACGGTATAGTTAAACTTGTTGGGTTATTAGGATCCAAATCAATTTGGGTGAACATAAGAGTATCGGGAAGAATAACAAGTGGCTGAAAAGTTTCGTGAATTGCTTTAGTTTTGATGAGAACTGATGCCCTAGCATCCTTAAGGATCAATCCATTTAGATCAGTAGCAGTGATTGTTAACCGGTTATTTTCAGGAAAGTATTGTTTAGTTTTTTCTATCTGAACATCCAGTTTATTCCCAAACAATTCGTAATCCTCATACTTAAATGTACAATTGGCAACTACTCTACCTTTCTTTTCCCTAAGTTGAATAAGGTAATGCCGATCCAATATAAGTTTGAGGGAATCGTGCAATTGAAATTCGCCTGCAAAACTTCCTGGCCGATGAGGCGCAACAATACCAAGTTTTATATCTTTTTGGCTGCCCGTTAGCCATATCTCCAATTCTTTTCGTAAAGGTGATTTTAAATGCGATAGTGCGTAGGACTTGAATCGCACCTTCTCGTTGGGTTTATACTTATTCTTATCGGTGATTAGATAACTGTAAAATGTTGGACCTTCATCGTCATCGTAATTTCCATACCATGACGGCACATCATGTTTTTGAATATTAAAAACAGACCTAAATCCATCCAGTTCAACAGTAGCAACCCTCTCGTTACCAATAAACCATTCATTCTCGAGGCGATATGTTTTACTTTCAGGATCAATCCTCACTCTCCTGTAGCCTAACTTTACTCGTGCATCTTCTCTAACATTACCATCCAAATCCAACACCTGAATGGCAAGAGCATCGTATTCTTTCAGCAAAAAAACTTGGTATGGAAATACCGATGTATACTCACAATGGAGTTTATTTCCTTCAATTCTTGCCAGTATAAAGTGTCCCTTTGAAGGTCTATTTATCCAACCCGTTTGCACATCAAATGTATCAATTTGATTACGCAGTAAGCCAACAAAAATGGTATCGGACAATGACTTGGTAAGCAACTTCTGAGCCTCCTTGTTACTTATTTCAAATACAAAACCCTTGCGTGGAGCACTATTCCAATTGATTTTCTGAGCAGATGTTAGTACAGTAATATGCAATAAAACATTTGCAAAAAAGAGTGAACGCAATATTTTTTTCATTAATTAATCAATTATAGACGTAAATAATAAATTGTTCAGGTAAAACTTTTTAAGAATTCTACCTAATATACGAAGATAATCTTTTTGCATTTACAGGCAATGTGGTTGAATTAATTGTACCATGAGTAGAATAAAAAAGGAGCCCAAAGGCTCCTCAATT
This sequence comes from Bacteroidales bacterium, assembly GCA_008933525.1. Classification (GTDB taxonomy): domain Bacteria; phylum Bacteroidota; class Bacteroidia; order Bacteroidales; family Tenuifilaceae; genus SB25. Next base: position 5,522 of record WBUV01000170.1, read on the forward strand.
TCTATCTTCACTTAAAATAAAATTACTTCTTCAAACTAGCCATGAGCATTTCATAAACATGCTCCTTTCTTGATTTTAATACTTTAGCCATTTCGTCGTCAGCCAAACCTAGCCTATATTTAATCAAGGGTTTAATTGCAAATGGGAACAGTATTAACGAAACCATGCTAATATAAAACTGCTCGGGATCAACCGGTTTAATGTTACCCTTATCAACCTCAGTCTTAATCTGCTTTGAGAAAATTTCGGTATTATAAAGCGTATGAACAGATTTTAAACGAGGTGCTTGCTCGGCATTCCTATGAATTATGGATAATACAAAAGGAACAAGCAAAGGATCGTTGCTTAATACCTCAATGTACTCATACACATACTCTTTTATTTTTTGCTCCAAAGGCTTATCGGTATTGAGAATCTGACGGAGTCGTTGTCCATCTTCCTTGATAGAATTCTCAAATATCTGTTCAAGCAAATTCTCTTTACTCTGAAAATAGTAATTCATCAATGAGAGGTTAACGCCAGCCTTGGTAGCAATTTCGCGAACCCCAACCCTATCAACTCCTTTAGCTATAAAGAGTTCTCGGGCTGTTTCCATTAACTTCAAACGGGTTGCATTTCCTTGTTTGGAGTCCATATCATTATTTTTTCTCAAAGTTAGAAAATGAGTTTAAAATAAACATACGTTTTTAACAGTTGTTTTGTTAAATAGTTTTTAAAATTGCAAAATAAAACTTCAAAAGTCAAATATTAGAAGAATGAAAAGAAAACTGAACAATCCATACGCACAGCTTCCTGATCACAAATGCTTTTGCTGTTCAACAAGGAATCCGATCGGCTTAAACTTAACTTTTTGGTACGACGATGAAGCCAAAACCGTTGAAACAAGTTGGCTTGCACACGAGTTTTATCAAGGATACGCCGGTGTGCTTCATGGAGGAATTCAATCTACTCTAATGGATGAGGTAGCAAGTTGGTGTATCTATATTTTACTTGAAACAGCAGGAGTAACTTCAAATCTAAATGTTACCTACAGAAAACCTGCAATAATTGAAAAGGGAGTGATAAAGATTGTTGGGAGATTAAAACATGTAGAAAAAAGAATTGCCACAATACATACCGAACTATACGATGGAGAAGGCAATATGTGTAGCGAGGCCGAGGTTAAATACTTTATCTACCCACAGGAGAAAGCCATTAAAGAATTAAACTATCCGGGGATTTTAGCATTTTAGGGCGAAATGTTGTAGGGTATTTTCGGTTTAACAGATCTTAACATAAAAGTAAGGCTGAATTTGCAGCACTCGCTTTTCAATGGTCGTCTGTTTAATAAACCTAAATACACTCTTATGGCTGGTAATATAAAAAAAGCACTCGGGATAATTTTATTTTTATCGCTCTGCACAGTACTAAGT
>WBUV01000171.1 GCA_008933525.1 Bacteroidales bacterium
GGATAAAGGTAACTCTAAGCCAACAGACTCAAACACCAGCATCGACAGCAAGGAATCCAATATAGTAATATCAAAAAACTTAAGAAATCCTCACATATAAACTCAATACACTAAAAATCAACAACCTTAACAAAGCAACCTCCAAAATCAAAATTGCCAGGCTTGTTCCGGAAAAGCCCAAAAACTGTTGATCCACTACCCGACATTGCTGCGTAAACTGCACCCATGCCATAAAGTTTGTTTTTCAAACTTTCTATTTCGGGGTGTTGTACAAACACAATCTTTTCAAAATCATTAATAATATTTTCTTTCCAGTCCTCGATTTTATAGTTGAGTAAAGTTTCCAAATCCACTGTCCAAGGTTTTGGAGTAGATAAAGAGTATGCTTTACCAGTATTTACGTGAATTCCTGGGTTAACCAAAACAATTGTATACCCATTAAGATTAATATCAATCGGTGTTAGCTTCTCGCCCCTTCCACCGCCAATGCACGGCGAGTTGGTAATAAAAAATGGGCAATCGCTTCCAAGTTCTAATGCTATATCCTGCAATTCTGACATAGATAGTGGAGATCCTGCCAATTCGTTAATCAGTTTCATAGCAAAAGCACCATCGGCCGAACCTCCGCCCAATCCTGCTCCAATTGGAATTAACTTATGCAAATGCATTGCCATTGGGGGAATAGGATGAATCCCGTTAATTAAATTGTAGGCCTTTATACAGAGATTATTCTCTGCTACGCAATCAATCTCAATTCCTGTCTGCTTAAACGTAACAGAATTGGTTTGCTCCTTAACAACAATTATCTCCAGTATATCGCAAAAACCCTTAACAGGGTAAAATAGGGTAGATATATCGTGAAAACCATCGTTGCGACGCGCGGCAATGTTAAGGCCAATGTTTATTTTTGCGTTAGGGTAAGCAATCATATTGTTAATAATTGAATTCGATCAATAATACAATCAACACTTAAAAAAAACGTTGTAATTATTGGCAAAAGTAATAATTCTAAAAAACACGAAGTAAATAACAATCAATCAAAATTGGTTACTTTTGTAGCATAAATTTGAGTGAAACAGTATAAAAGCAATATTAAAACTAAAGTAAAATGCGAAAAGTAAAGGTTTTAACAGTTATTGTTTTTTTTGCACTACTAACAAATTCAAATAAATCCAAAGCACAGTTCAGTTTTGGAGTATTTGCCGATCCACAGCTATCGTGGTTTAGCTCCGACACAAAAAAATACGACCCGAATGGGCCCATTGCCAGTTTCAACGTTGGTTTCTCTGCCGAAAAGTATTTTGCAGAGCGTTACGCCCTATCAACTGGATTGTCGCTTAATAGTCTTGGAGGAAATATTCGGTTTACTGAAGACTTTATACTCAAAACAAGAGATGGAGAATACACATTAAACTCTGGCGATAATCTTAAGTTAAAGGCTCAATATGTAACTCTTCCTATTGGATTTAAGTTTCGCACAAATCAAATTGGCTATAACACATTCTTTGCAACTATTGGTCTTAAAGGAAATATAAAACTCAAAGGATTTGCTTGGAACGATACCAATACTGTTGAAAAGGAAACAGCTACCGATCATTTTTCATGGGGATTTGCATCGTACTACATTGGTGCAGGAATGGAGTACTCTTTAGGTGGTGAAAGCGCATTGCAGTTTGGAGTTACTTTTACCGATGGCCTTTCTAAGTTCCTCGATTTGAACAATGGAGTATTATCGTCGCAATGCTTATCTTTACGAATTGGTGTGGTTTTTTAATATTCGAATTGCATGAAAATTGCTCTTGCACAGTTAAACTTTACAGTCAACCATTTTGAACAGAATGTTGCCAAAATGGTTGATTCCATTAATAAAGCAAAAATATCGAAGATCGATTTAATAGTGTTTTCTGAACTTTCTGTTTGCGGCTATCCTCCCCATGATCTATTGGAACGAGAAGAGTTTATCCAAAAGTGCATAACATCAGTTAATACAATAGCAACACACTGCGTTGGAATAACTGCAATAGTTGGATCGCCAAGTTTTAACAACAATCCTCGGGGAAAAATGCTTTTCAACTCAGCCTACGTGCTTTCCGAAGGGAAAATTGCCAGCATTCATCACAAATCACTTTTGCCCGATTACGATGTTTTTGACGAGTATCGTTACTTCGAGCCAAATACCGACCAGTACTCATTGGCAAATATTGGCAATTCAAAAGTTGCCATTACGATTTGCGAAGATTTGTGGGACGACCAGCCTGTAACATCATCCTTTGGTAGAGAAATGCTCTACCGTACTTCTCCAATGGAGAAACTGTCGAAGTTTAATCCCGATTTTATCATCAATATAGCGGCATCGCCCTTTAATTACAATAGCGAAGCTAGTAGGTTGGAGGTTTTCCGGAGCAATGTTGCCCGTTACGGGTTACCAGTTATATATGTAAATCAGGTTGGTGGCAATACTGAACTACTTTTCGATGGTGGTTCAATGGTGCTTAATTCCAAGGGCGAGGTAATTCATTTGCTCAAAAGTTTTGAGGAAGACTATTTTGTGATTGATACAGGTGATTTAAACCTGAACAATCATCAAAACGTTGAGGTTGATGACCAGTTGAGAATTGTCCGAATTCACGATGCCTTGGTTATGGGTATTCGCGATTACTTCAAAAAAATGGGTTTTTCCAAGGCAACATTGGGCTTATCGGGTGGAATTGATTCGGCAGTAGTTCTTGCGCTTGCGCAAAAGGCATTGGGTTCAGCGGCCATTCGAGTGTTGTTGATGCCCTCACAGTACTCATCTCAACACTCTATCGACGATGCTGTTGCTTTAGCAAATAAACTCAACATTCAGTACGATATTGTTGGTATTCAGCCAATTTTTGATTCATTCAAAAATCAACTTCAACCCATATTCGAGGGGCTTGAGGAGAATATTACCGAGGAAAACATTCAGGCTAGGGTAAGAGGAACGCTCCTTATGGCTCTTTCCAATAAATTTGGACATCTGCTTCTAAACACGTCCAACAAAAGTGAAGCGGCGGTTGGCTACGGTACTCTTTACGGCGATATGAATGGAGCAATTAGTGTGCTAGGCGATGTTTACAAGACCGATGTTTACCGTTTAGCAAACTATATCAACAGGAACGAGGAGGTTATTCCAATTAACACTATAGTAAAACCCCCATCAGCGGAGCTAAGACCCGACCAAAAAGATTCAGATTCTTTACCACCTTACGATATTCTGGATGCTATTCTGTTTGCCTATATCGAGCAACAGCTCGGCGCAGAAAAAATAGTTAAAATGGGGTACGATTCATCCATTGTGAATAAGGTTATTAGATTGGTTAATGTGAATGAGTATAAGCGATTCCAAGCCCCTCCAATCCTAAGGGTTTCATCCAAAGCATTTGGGTTTGGCAGAAAAATGCCCTTGGTTTCTAAATGGTAACATTAAGAAAGGATGAAAGTTCGAATAGATAACTTCGTTATTGCTATTATTGCAGTTATTGTTCTTGCATATCTGCAACCGAGTTGGGGTGCAAAAAGTAGTCCTGTCCCTTTCGATTTAATTGGAAGCATTGGCATTTCCTTGGTGTTCTTTTTCTATGGCTTAAGGCTTAGCCCTAAAAAAATTAGAAATGGATTACTGAACTGGAAGTTACACGTACTGGTGCAGTTCTCAACATTTATAATTTTTCCCCTGATTATAATTATTTTCAGACCTGTTGCACAAACAGAGCAGGGGTATAGCTTGTGGTTATCATTCCTTTTCCTAGCCGCACTACCTTCAACAGTTTCATCATCTGTTGTAATGGTATCATTGGCAAAAGGTAATATTCCCGCAGCAATATTCAATGCAAGTATCTCAGGATTAATCGGAATTGTAATCACTCCGCTGTGGATGGGGTTATTCATACAACAAACTGCAAGTGATTTTAATTTAGGCAGCATTTACCTTAAGTTGATAGTTGAAATTCTTATACCAGTTATCGCTGGTACAATTCTGCAACGGAAACTAGGTAAATATGCTTTAAAGTGGAATAAACACCTTTCAACCTTCGACAAGTCGGTTGTTCTATTAATAATCTATAAAAGTTTTGCCGAATCGTTCGATAAGAAGGTATTTAGTTCAGTGGGTGTAGCCGAATTAATTTTGATTGTTGCTGTAACATTAAGTCTGTTCTTTGTAATGTATTTTCTGACTGGATATCTAGCTAAATGGCTAGGATTTAATCAGGAAGATAGTATTACTGCTCAGTTCTGCGGTACAAAAAAATCGTTGATACATGGAACGGTTTTCTCCAAGATTCTATTTCCTAATACCATATCGATAGGCATAATTCTTTTACCATTAATGCTATTTCACGCTCTTCAGATTTTCATTGTCAGCATAATTGCTACAAAACTTGGGAAAAGAAAAGTGGAACAATTGTAATTTTACACAAGTATCTATTGATTAGAGTTTTATGATTACAATACCAAAATTATGTTAAAAATATGCTAAATAGCATAAAAAGTTATAATTTTGAAACACTAATCAGAAATTTATTGACATGGCTCAGCATCATATCGACATAGAAAACGTTTTCGAAGGGGTATGCGGTCTTTTCCCAAATTTAAAGCCCGATGAAAAGGAAAAGATGCACCGAAATTTTTCGTGCATGCATGTTAGGAAGGGCGAAATTATTTACCGTGAGGGTGATAAACCAGCAGGTTTGGTTTGCTTATCGCGGGGTAAAGTAAAACTCTATAAAGAAGGTGTTGGCGGTCGCGACCAAATTGTTCGGATGGCTAAACCTATTGGGTTTATTGGCTACCGTGCTCTTTTTGCTGATGAAAACTACTCCGCAACAGCTCAGGCTCTAGAGGATTCAGTGGTTTGCTCAATCGATAAGGATGTTTTTATGGACATTCTTAAGAATAATGCTGAGTTAACATTACATATCCTAAAATCGGTTGCTACAGAACTTGGTTTTTCAACCAATAGAACAGTAACCTTAACACAAAAACATATACGTGGTCGCTTAGCAGAGTCGCTAGTATTCTTACGCGACACTTACGGATTTGAGGATGATGCTAAAACCCTTAAGGTTTACCTCTCACGCGAGGATTTGGCAAACCTTTCAAATATGACCACATCAAATGCAATCAGAACCCTATCCAGTTTCTCCGATGAGGGTGTAATTGAACTCGATGGTCGTAGAATAAAAATTTTGGACCAGTACAAACTAGAGCGTATCAGCGATTTAGGTTAAGTGAGGTGTTGTCTGTTATAAGTTATCTGTTTATTACTTCATAACACACAGCAGATAACCTACAACCGCTTTCCTACTCCTGATAGTAGATTCGTTTCACCCGTCGCGATATCGACGTCAACACTTCGTATGGAATTGTTTCCAGCGCTTTGGCCACATCGTATATGGTTGGGTTGGTTCCAAAGATTGTTACCTCATCACCCTCGGCAACATCAATTCCGGTGGCATCAATGGTGCATGTGTCCATACTTATGTTACCAATGGTGGGCACAAGTTTACCCTTCACAAGCATTTTCCCGATACCATTGCTAAGCTTGCGGTTCAACCCATCGGCATATCCTATTGGGATAGTAATAACTGTTGTTGGGCGGGTAACCTTTCCTTTGCGACTGTAACCAATAGTTTCCCCTTCGGTTAAATGCTTTACCTGAATAATTCTGCTTTTCAGCGTACTAACGGGTAATAGTTTATCCTTTTGGGTAGAACTAATTCCGTACAGGCCAATTCCTAAACGCACCATATCGAATTGTGCGTTTGGGTATCGTTCAATTCCGCCCGTATTCAGGATGTGCCTAATTGGCGTGTATCCTATTGCTTGGGCAATCTCATTGCAGGTTTTAGCAAAGGTGTCTATTTGATGCTGTGTGAAATTGTCGTGTTCAGTTTCGTCACTGGCGGCAAGGTGCGAGAATATGCTCCTTACCTTAATCAACTTGTTCTGCTTGAGCATCGAAATCAACTCAGGAATTTCGTCGGGAGTAAAACCTAAACGGTGCATTCCGCTATCAATTTTGATATGAACGGAGTAGTTGCTAACTCCCATTCTATCCATCGCAGCAATAAACTCTTTTAAACCAGTAAAACTGTAAATTTCGGGCTCCAACTCATATTCAATCATCAGCTCATATGTTCCGAACGATGGATTTAGAACAATGATTGGTAGCGATATACCAGCCTCGCGTAATGCTACGCCCTCATCGGCAAAGGCAACGCCAAGAAAATCGACCCTGTGGAATTGTAGTAGATTTGCAATCTCGAATGAACCACTTCCGTACGAGAATGCCTTAACCAAGGCCATAAGTTTTACATTGGGCTTTAGCTGGCTACGGTAGAAGTTTAGGTTATGTACCAACGAGTTTATGTTGACCTCAAGCACTGTTCGATGACTTTTTTGCTCCAGAATTGCCGATATACGCTCAAAATGGAAAGCACGGCTACCCTTTAGCAGTATGGCCGAATTGCTAATTTGTCGTCGACTAAAATTCTGTAGGAACTCTGTGGTATCGGCATAAAACTCCTTATCGATGCTGAAAAGGTTGGAGAACTTTGATATCTCCGTTCCAATGCCAATTATCTTGTTGATACCTTTTTCCTTGGTTAGTAGTGCAACCTCGGAGTAAAGCGTTTCGGGCTTTAAACCGCTTTGCATTATATCCGATAGAATAAGGATTCTATTGCTATGTTGTTTTTGCTGAACAAGAAAATCGAGAGCCACTTTTAACGAGCCAATATCGGAGTTGTAACTATCGTTTATAATTGAGCAATTGTTGATTCCCTCCTTCAATTCCAGGCGCATTGCCACCTGCGTTAACTTGGCCATTCGTTGCTCAATGGTTTTATAGTCGATTTTAAGAATCAGCATCAGGCAAAGGCAGTGCATAGCAT
>WBUV01000172.1 GCA_008933525.1 Bacteroidales bacterium
TACCTCTATAACCGTAAGTCATTATATGCGAAAAAGCCCTCATTGAGGGCTTTTTGCTTATAATGATATTTAGAGAAGAAGAAAGGAGATGTTCTTATTTAGATTATCCAAATCTTTCTTATGTCATAAAACTCTTCTTTGTCTAAACAAATATCTTTCCATACAATTATATAGTTTGGAATTTCAACATTCATTATATCATAATGTTCCTTTAAGGCAACAGTTAATTTCGCTATCGACCTCTTAATAATTAGTTTATTGCTAATGTCGTCTAATGTATCTTCTTGTTGTATTTTAATTCTGTTAATCAGATTTGTCAGGCCAATTTCTATATTTTCTAGGACATTTTGATTAATTAATTCTGTTTTTCTAACAACCAATTCTCTCATTACATTTATATATACATCAATATTAATCGAATCATAACATTTAATATTTTCAGATATTGCTTGGATATGCTTTTCTGATTCGATATTTCTTTTTTCAGTTAATAATAATATAGCATTTAAACAATCAACAAGAATCTCTCTCGATGATGAAAAAATGCTTTTGTTTATTTCTAAATTAAGAGAATTTGGGTTGTCAGAGAAATATTCATAAAAAGCAACTTTAACTTCTAAGTTTGATAAATTGTAATTAGGTAGTTCATTAATAACTCTGATAATTTCTTTTTTTTGCGCATTTACAATTAAATCAATATGTTTTGAAACAATATAGGATAAAATAGAAATTAAGTGTCTGAATCTTTTTTTAAACTCATTCACAATTGATCCGAAAATTGAATTATCATCCTCTTGTTTCAACAGGAAATGTTTGTCAGAATCCCACCATTCTATTAGTTTTTTTATCAAGTCTTTTATTTCATCTTTATTCCAAGTATAATTGATTTTCAGATTAGTCGTACCCAAAATATTAATTAAAATAGGGTAGTAGCCATCCATCATCTCAATACCATTTGAACTTTTGATAGATGCAATAGGAAAAGGGGTGCTAGCGATATATTTTTTCAATAATTTATACGGTTCAATATTGGAGGGATGGGGTAGATCTAAAAAAACAAAATTATCAAAGTTTGTATCAGTTGGGAATCCTGAGGAAGGATCTTTCTTTTGCCATAAAAAATCACCAAGTTGATTAATCTGTTGCTTTGACAATAGATTCATTTCATATAAAAATATTAATCTCTTAATTGCGTCTTTACGGCTAATTGGCGACTTCTTTCCAATTTCAAAATATTTATTTATAATAGAAGAGTCAATATCAATTTTTTGATTATTCTTAAGTTTTTTATTCTCAATTTTAATGTAATAGAAAGGGTCAATAAAACTGTCGCCAATACGATTTGACTCATCTAATATTGGGAATTCCATAAAAAACGGAATAAGGCCAAAAAGTTCTTGATTAGAAAAGGATCGAATCAAACGCCTTGTTAGGCTAGAAACACCTTTATACTTATCTTTATAATCCGATTTATATATAGATTTGATGAAATCTAATAAAATAAGTTTTGTTTCATAATTACATTTAACGCAAAGTCTTGATAAAATTTCAGGAAGAATGGTTGATAATGATATTGCAAAGCTTGAATTAATAAATGCATCTCCTTTTGCAATTTCTTTTTCAGATTTTTTTAAAGTATTTAAATACTCTAAAGTTAAATCATTTACAAAATTGGAATTCATTTTAACTAAAGACTTTCTACCAAAAATTGATTCAATTTCTTTTGTGTTCCCTATACGAACAAAAGAGGCAAAAGCCCAATAAGGAGAGTAATTTGAAATATATGTAACTGCATTTATCGCTATTTCTTTCCCAAAAGTAGTACCTGGCAACCTGAAAGGAATACCAATAACTTCAATATACCTAAGAAAAGAGTAAACTATTTGAGCATTTTTGTCTCCACCCAAATTTCTTGTAAGAGTTTGTGTGCCAATATCAAATCCAATCTTTTTTTCATTTTTTTTAAAATCAGGTATTTTTCTTTCTAATGCAATATTAAAGTAATCAAAATCAGCCCAAGGGTCACATTTGAATTCCGCTAATTTGTTCCATCGTTCTGTGTAATCTTTGTAATATTTCTCATCATTTTTAAAGTTTCGCCTGATGATATCTAAAGAACTCTTGACGTATTTAAGCATCTGAAGAATATATGCTTCCTGAGAAATGAACAAATAGTCAGATGAGATAGGAGATAAATTAAGTTTATTTCTTACAGTATTTAGTGATGCTTCAAGTATAATTTCCGCTTCACTCACTTCTCCTAGTTCTGCAAGAAGTCCGGCTCTTTTAGTTTCCCAGTATGGAAGAGAGTTATCTATTGGCCAAGAATTGATTTCTTTTCTCAATTCAGCAATGTCTAGTAAAAAAAGTTGATATAAGCAACGTTCATAATGATAATTTGCAGATAATTCAGGATTTAGATTGGATTTGATCTTTTCAATTAGGCTAACTATTTCACCCCAGTCTTTATGAAATCCTTCTTCACGATAGAACCTCATCATTGATATTAAAATTTCTAGCCAATAAATCGTTATTTTTTCCCAATCGAAATTGACATTATTCTTAGGGTTATATAATGAATGCTCAATTTCTAGTTTATTTGGAAAAGGATTATATTTAAATACAGTCCTTTGGTAATGTTTAATTAGATCATTAAAAATTGGTGTGAGACATTTTTCGATTCTCCAATTATATTCATAAAGTAATTCTATGTCTTTAGGTTGAGATATTTTATCTAATCGATTTATTATTTGGTAGTAATCTTCTGTATAGGAAAGTAATACTCTACGTCTATCTTCAGGGAGAATAATCCAATTTGGGTAAGCAGTTCTATTTTTTCTCCAATTTTCAATGATTTTTGAAATGTTTGAATTAATGTCTTTATCAAAATCGAAATGAATAGTTATATTGTCATTAGGCCAATTTAGGCTCAGATCCTTTTTACCTTGTTCAGTTAAGAAATCTATAAATAAGTTTAATGCAATATTGTGATTGCCATCAATTTCCTTACAATCACCTAGATTGATGGGGATGATATTTCTTTCTTCCAATAGTTTCTTTTGTCCGATTGAAAGATCTAGAACTCCTATTAAGAAAATTTTTGGAGAATTATCTTTACCTAAATTATCTCGAATCCAGCCAATCCATTTTAAAAAGTTGGGATCATCACCAGAAAACCCAATTAAGCATAATGTGTTTTCCAATAGTGATTGTTGGACAGTATTTACAAAAGGGGCAAAATCATTGGGATACTTTCTGTAATCTTCCTCTGAAATGATAAAAGGCCTTTCAGACGGGAAACTGCCATGAAGCTTTATTATGCGAGGTCTAGTAGAGAGAACCAAGTCTTCTTTGTTTATTACTGTTTCGTATCTATGTTGCAACACTTTTTCTGCGGCTCTTTCCAATAATGTATCATAGTTTGTAGTAAAAACATCATTCCAAGGCAATTTAAGTGTTTTCTCATGTAGTTTAGAGGGTTGAAATTCTTTATCAGGTATTTCTGATTTTAATATTTGATCTAATGTATTCCTTCCAAAGGCAGCCTGTACTTCATCTGCCAGTTTTAGTACATTTAAGTAATACGAATTTTTTGGGGTTGAGCCATATAGTTTTTCATATAAAGTATCACCAAGTTCATTCCAATTTGGAAATTTTTTTTTAGTTGATTCACTCTTTACGGCATTTTTACTAAATCCAGATCCAATCATTATTGCTGCATGGCCAGACCACAATCGATTTGAGATTTCAAGTAAATAGGGTAAAATGTCTTTAGGTATTCTTTTTGTATCAATCATTTAATTAATATTTACATGATTATCAATATGATTTTATACAAAATTAAAAAAATAATGATTAGGTTTTGGATTATAATCATTCTCTTTATGTAGTACTTTTTACATGAAATTAATTTTGAATAGCACCTTGATTTTAAGTTTTTTCCCTTGTAAGATAATAAGCATAAAGGGAGAAATCTATTTAATGATCTCTCACTTTATTTGAAATGACAATTAATTTAAGCCTTTTGCTTTTTAAGGAATAACCAAAACCCCACAATTCCTGCAATAACCGATAACCCTCCAAAGATATAACCAACTATATGCGGGAGTTTAAATCCTTCAGGGGCAATAATTATATAGTTTGTAACAACTGCTGTCATAAACAAAGCAGGGATTAATGTTATGATGTAGAGTTTTTTCTCTTTTGCCAAATATACCGTAATAGCCCATAGAACTACAGTTGCTAAAACCTGGTTGCTCCAGAACATATATCGCCAAATAATATCGAATTTCACCTGTGTTAACGTAAAACCTATTATGAATAGTGGTAAACTAACCCAAATACGGTTGGTGAGTTTTTTTTGGGCTATTCTAAGGAAATCGGCAACAATTAGTCGAGCACTGCGAAATGCGGTATCGCCAGTTGTAATTGGTGCAGCTACAACTCCAAGGATTGCAAGGATTCCTCCCACGTAGCCAAGGGTTGTGTTTGATATCTCTTTAACTATTATTGTTGCTTCGCCTTTGTAGCCTGCAATGGCATCGTTTAGGCCGTGAACTCCACCGTAAAAACTCATTCCAATGGCAGCCCAAATCAACGCAATTACTCCCTCTGTAACCATTGCCCCGTAAAAAACTCTCCGCCCGAGTTTCTCATTTTTTAGACAGCGTGCCATCATTGGGCTTTGGGTTGCGTGAAAACCGCTTATTGCCCCACATGATATCGTTACAAATAGCATTGGGAATAGGGGATAAGCATCTGCATTACTTTTCATATTGGTGAAATTTCCCAGAGATAGTTCAGGAATATCAAAGGCATAACCTTCAAGGAAAATTGCGCCAACAATACCTAAAGCCATCACTAGTAGTGCAAGACCAAAAATTGGGTAAAATCTGCCGATAATCTTATCGATAGGAAGTAAAGTTGCCATTACATAGTATGCAAGAATTATCCATACCCAAAAGTTTTTTGTTAATGCCTCTGGTGTTAATGCTGCAAGCAATGCTGCTGGGCCCGATATAAATGCTGCTCCAACCAAAATCATCAGTAGGAGAGTGAATCCACGCATAAACTGCTTAACGTTTAACCCTAGGTATTTTCCAATAATCTCTGGGATGCTAAGTCCGCCCATTCGGATTGAAATCATTCCTGAGAAGTAGTCGTGAACTGCTCCTGCAAAAATATTTCCAACTACAATCCAGAGAAAGGCAACAGGACCATACGCCGCACCAAGTACCGCTCCAACAATTGGGCCTAGACCTGCAATATTGAGGAACTGGATGAGAAATGCTTTCCACCAAGGCATTGGGATATAGTCGATTCCATCCTGCATTGTGTATGCTGGTGTTTGCTTACTGGAATCGGCTCCAAAAATGCGCTCAACAAATAATCCGTATGTAAAATAGCCGAGAATTAAGGCTATTATTGAGAATATAAATGTAAACATGGTTTGGTTTTTAGGGCAGTAAATTTAATTAATCTCTGAAAATGATTCATAAATTAAACTAAATTGATGCAGATTGCTCATTTCAGAAAGAATTTGATTTTTTTTGGATTATATTTATTCAATATAAAAAATCGATTAATTCTATGAAATATATTGATGTAGAGAAAAGTATAGATGAAAGTAACTCAAAGTTTTTGAAAAAACTCCCTCGATTTGTCATTAAGTTTTTTATTTGGGTAGTACGCCAAGATGAGTTAAATAGAATACTAAATAAATATTCCGAAGAAATAGGTCTTCCTTTTCTACGTGCAATGATAAAGGAATTTAATCTTAACCTAGAGATTGAAGGACTAGAAAACCTTCCGGATAGTTCAAGGTGTATTTTTGTGGCTAACCATCCTTTTGGAATAATTGATGGGCTAATAATTACCCATATTGCCGGTGAGAAGTATGGTAGTTTGAAGGCAATTGGAAACGATGCTTTTATGATGGTTCCAAATCTTCGTCCACTAATTGCTGAAGTTAACGTTTTTGGCAAAAACTCAAAGCAGCATGTAATGGCACTGGATGAACTGTATAGTTCCGACGTAACTATTACGCATTTCCCTGCCGGTGAAGTTTCAAGATTTTATCACGGAAAAGTTCAGGATTGCGATTGGCAAAAAAGCTTTATATCAAAGGTTGTTACCAAAAAAAGAATAATTGTACCAATAAGGTTTTACGGTAGAAATTCTCGCCTCTTTTATACAATTTTCATTTTAAGAAGAATGCTTGGCATTAAGATGAATATTGAATTAATGCTTCTACCCCGAGAAATGTTTAGAAAGAGAAATAAAACTATTCGGGTGAAAATTGGAAAGCCAATCTCATACGAAACTTTTGATGATTCTAAAAATCACTATGATTGGGCGCAATGGGTGAAACAGGAGGTTTATAAATAACAAAGCAAAGACTTTGGCTGTGAAGCCTTTGTTATGTTAACTATTAATATTAATTCAAATAATTACTATTTTTAGCAAAGCATATAAGTATCAAGGGAAATAAACGAAAAACTTTTTTAATAAATGAACCTCAAGTTTGTTGATATTCTGAATTTAATATCGTTGTTCCAACTTTTTTTATTTATTATTTTTTTGTTGAATAGGAGCATTAATAAGAACCGAATATCAAATTTTATTCTTGCAGCATTTTTTATTAGCCAATTCCTTGCAATTTCGAATCACTTTATACTTAGCCAAAGGGATTTTTTTGTAGGAATAACGCCCCATATGTTTTTTGTTGGTAGTTCGTTTCCTTGGTTATGGGCTCCGCTTTTTTATTTTTATGTAAAATCGCTGATATATTCGGATTTTAGTTTGAGGAAACGTGATTTTATCCATTTAATTCCATTTGCATTATTCCTTTTCTTCGATATTTTTCAGTTTCATAT
>WBUV01000173.1 GCA_008933525.1 Bacteroidales bacterium
TTGCCATTCTGGTGCCACAACCGTGGAGTAGTTTACTCCGACGGTTTATACCTGCCAACAAAGAGTAACCCGCTTGTCGACGGACTTACAGGTGCAACTCCTACAGGCGATTACTTTATAAAAGTATCTCCAACGCAGAATTCAACCTACTTAATCTTTGCAGAGTTTAATCACTCTGTCGATTTTAACTCGTACTACAAGGAAAATAGTTCGCAAGGTAGTTTCTACTACTCTGGCGGAAGCGAAGGGAGCGGACAACCAGCATTGGTTTACTGCGCAAGAATAGATTTGAACTCGGCTCAAGATTACTGGGAACTTCAACTGATTGGGCACTCAAGCCCCGATGGTTCCAACGGAAATCTATATGCAAATCTTGACGAGAATACTTCGGCCAAGAATATTATAAGTAAGGTGATTATTGAACGCAAATAACTTCCAAGATGAAAAGAATATCTATTATAATCAGCATTCTGCTACTATTTGCAACCTCAACTTTTGCACAGAATTCATCAGTATTTACAAGAGCGGGGATTAGTGGTTTACAGTTTGGTTACAGCTTTGAACCAATAAGTAGAGTAAACGTACCTGTTTCAATAGGAATATCCTCAAACTTTATTGAGAAAAAGTACAACGATTTTTCGGTGGAAGTTTGGCCAAGTTACCAACTTGAAAGAAAAAACTTCATATTCCCCGTAGGGCTTATGGCTGGTGTTAAATGGGTTAATACTTACGATTATAGCTACGCTGTTTTTAACTATGGCCTATACAGCGGTGTTTCATATAGTTTTGGCCGAAATGAAATTGGCCTGAATGCTGGTGTAAAATTCGGGAAACGCAGGTATATTATAGAAAAACAAACATCCATAGGTGATATTTTGGCTTACGAAACCTATAAGGAGAACCCTCTGCTTTTAATGATTACTTACTCATTTAAAATAAAATAGAAAATGAACAGGATAATAAACTACTTAATTTTAGCAACTATGGTATTCTCCGTATTCGGCTGTGCTTGCACCTCAACATCGAGGAGCGATTTTGAGGAAAACCTGAACGATAAGAGCGATGTTTACAGGATTCTTTATTACGCATCGCTAGCTGGGAATTCGCATAACACACAGCCCTGGAAGGTTAATGTGATTGACGATTACACAATGGAAGTTTACGCCGATACTCTTAGGCATCTAAAGGTTGTTGACCCAACGCGTAGAGGTTTATTCATCTCGCTTGGAGCGTTTATCGAAAACATCAACCTAGCCGCAGGAAACTTAGGGTACAGTGCAGATATAGTGATAAAAGCAGAAAAACCAACCGATACGCTTGCTGCAGTTATTAAGTTAAGCCAAACCGAAAAGACAAACTTCAACTTAGTTGATTTGGAAAATCGAAAAACCACAAGAACGCCTTTTGAAAATGGCCCAATCAATACAAACGACTTAAAACTTATCACTGAAAATTTTACTAACGTGGTATTTATTCCTGCCAATTCGGACAACGGGAAATACATTTCAACCAAAACCCTTGAGGCCTACACACAGCAAGCAAATAATGAGGATGCAAAGAATGAATTAGCAGCCTGGATTCGTTTCTCAAATGCCGATGTGAAAGCCAACCGCGACGGTCTAACCACTGGAGGTATGGGAATTAAAGGTTTTGGTGGCTTTATGGTTCGAAATCTCTTTAAACCTGCCGATTCAAAAAAACAATCATTTGTTGATAAAGGTGTAGACAAAACAAAAGCCCAAGTTGAGAACTGTGCCGGTTGGATAATTATTTCGCAAACCGAAGATACTCCGGAAAACTGGATAAACACAGGACGTATTTATGAACAAATGAATATTACCTGCTCAAAACTTGGCATAGGTTTTCACCCAATGAACCAAATGATTGAGGAGCGGAATTTTGAAGTTGAGGCAAATAATGCACTAGCGCCTAGGGGAATTATTCAATTTGTTGCAAGGATTGGTTATGTAAAAGATAGTAGTAAATCTAACAGTGTTAGAAGACCAGTGTTAGAATTTACCAAATTTTAATGATTTTCAAATCTAACTCTCTTTCAGGATCTTAAAGAAAGGCATATGTCTTTCTTTATGATATTAATCAACATTAACTTTCATTTAACTTTTTTACTTTTTTTTTTCAAAAAAAAATATTTTTTTGGGCAATGTTTTATTAACAACCCAAAGGAATATTAATGAGAGATATGTTAATAGCGATTGCCAAGAGAGTTAAGCAATCGTTTAATAATAGAAATTACATAGCGATAAATAGAAATAAGTACTATGCTGTGAGTCGGTATAGTATGAAGGATATTGAAGAACGGTATACCAAGCTTTTCTATAACAATCATACCATTATGCTCATTATTGATCCAGATAACGGATCGATAATAGACTCGAACGAAGCAGCCGCAAATTTTTATGGATGGACCATAAAGGAGCTTTGCACAAAAAAAATAACTGAAATAAATACGCTCGCGCCTGATGCGGTAATTTCTGAAATGGAAAAGTCGCGCTTAAAGGAAAAAAATCACTTTTACTTTAAGCATAAACTCCGAAATGGTAACATAAGAGACGTAGAGATATATAGCAGTCCGTTAAAGATTAATGGCAAAGATTTGCTCTACTCTATTGTATTTGATGTTACAGAAAAAAGAACTGCTGAACTAGCTTTACAAGAGAGCGAAAGCAAACTAAATAGTTTGGCCAGATCTACAAAGTCAATATTTTGGGAGTTTGATTTATTGAACAATTGCTGGACCTACATTTCGCCTCAGGTTCAAGCACTTTTAGGTTATCCAATGGATCATTGGAAGAGTATTGAAGATTTGGTTTCAGCAATCCATACTGATGATAGAGAGAGAATCCTAAACCAGTTCAACGAGTACACAAAAAAAGGGTTTGATTATAATTTAGAGTATCGACTTGTTAAAGCCGATGGCAGTTTTATATGGGTACACGACGAAGTAAAAGTTATTAGTGAAAATAACACACCTATTCGCTTACAGGGCTTTTTGATGGATATTACCCAGCGTAAATTTGCCGAGGAAAAACAAAAAGATAGCGAAAAGAAATTTGCTGCTCTTTTTAGAAATTTAACCGTTGGCGTTTCTGTTATTAATCCCTCTATGCAAGTTATTGATGTGAACCCTCAAATACTAAAATGGTTCCCAAACATCAACATTAACCAAAACCCTTACTGTTACTGCATTTTTACCAATTCGCAGCAAACAACCCCTTGCGAAGAATGCCCTGTAGTTAAAACTTTTGCTGATGGCAAACATCACGAGTTAGAGAAGAAAACAGAGACTATTGATGGAGTTAGGTTTTTTAGGCTTGTATCAACACCCATTACAGATGAATTTGGGAAGGTTATTGCGGTGGTTGAAATGATGGACGATATAACTCAGCGAAAATTGGCCGAAATATCAATCAAAGAGAGCGAAGAAAAGTACCGAAAGCTCTTTGAAAGTATGGAACAAGGAGTTGTATACCACAACAGTATTGGAAAAATAATATCGGCGAATCCTGCAGCATTAAGAATCTTAGGACTTACAATAGATCAAATACACGAAAGAGAGCCTATAGATCCTCGATGGAAAACCGTTTATGAAGATGGCTCTAACTTCCCGCAAGATTTTCATCCTGCAATGATGTCTATTAAAACGGGCTTGCCAGTATCTAATGTTTTAATGGGAGTATACAATCCAGCAGAAGAATACTACCGGTGGATTATTGTAAATGCAATCCCAGAATTTTTAGATGGCGATGACAAGCCGTACCGTGTTTACACTACATTCACAGATACTACTGAATTAAAAAAATCGAGAGAAACAGACCGTTTAAATTCCGAAAGATTAAAAGCATTACTGAGAATATTCGAATTCAATGCCGAAAACATTCAAGATCTTTTAGACCTTGCGCTGGAGGAATCATTAAAATTAACCTCAAGCATATTTGGCTACATCTACTTTTACAACGAAGAAACAAAACAGTTTAAACTGAACTCTTGGTCGGAGAATGTAAACGATCTATGCGATGTTAAGAACAAAAAAACAATTTATGACCTAGAAAAAACAGGTCTTTGGGGCGAAACCGTCCGGCAAAGAAAAGAAATCATAGTTAATGACTATGTAAGCCAAATAGAGCACAAAAAAGGACTACCTGAAGGTCACGTAACCATTTCCCGTTTTATGTCGGTGCCAATAATTATTGACAATAAAATTGTTGCCGTGGTTGGTGTTGCAAATAAAATTACTGATTACAACGAAACAGATCTAAACCAACTTAAGCTTTTGATGAGTTCAGTATGGGGATTAGTGCAACGTAAGGAAGATAATAATAAAATAGCCAAACTCTCCGCTGCTGTAGAACAAAGCTCGGCCTCAATAGTAATAACTGACAATAATGGACTTATAGAGTATGTAAATCCAAAATTCTCTCAAATAACTGGATATTCATCCGAGGAAGCAATTGGCTGCAGTCCAAGGGTTTTGAACTCGAGATATCATAATAAAGCGTTTTTTGAAAATATGTGGGAAACCATTCTGTCGGGTAAAGAATGGAAAGGTCAGTTGGTTAATAAGAAAAAGAATGGTGAATTATACTGGGAGTCAGCAACAATTTCACCAATAAAAAACTCATCGGGCAATATATTAAATTTCATTGCAGTTAAGGATGATATCACAGAATTAAAAAATGCAGAAGAGGCTCTTCGCGATAGCGAAAACAAACTTAGAAGAATGATTCAACAATCGCCAGATGGAATTTTATTGACTAATGAGAATGGCGTTGTTGTGGAGTGGAATAAAGCGATGGAAACTATTTGCAATATATCCAGCAAAGAGGTCGTTGGATCGTATTTTTGGGATTTACACCAAAAATTCAATACAAAGAGCGAAACATTTACAGCTGATTATGTAAAGGTTTTGGCCGAAGAACTGCTAACCTATGGAAAGAGCAAAAAAATAGACACAAATATCATTCATGAATTTAAAGTAAACTTCAATAATTCCGTACAATTTATCCAACTAATCATATTTGTTATTCCTAGCGAAAAAGGGAATATGCTCGCAAGTTTTGTTCGCGATATAACTTACCAGAAACGTAACGAAATTGCCATTAAAGAGTCGGAAGAGAAGCTTCGAGCAATTTTCGAGAACTCTCTACAATCATTTGTAATTTTCTCGACAAATCTCGATGTATTAGCTTATAACAGTAAAGCATACCTAAAAGCCAATGAATTTTTTGGAGTAGAGCTAAAAGAAGGTATCTCCGCAAAGAAATTTCAACCTTTGAATAATCCTAAGTTCCAAGATTATCTTCAATCCGCATTAGCTGGCGACGTAATATCGGTAGAACAAAAGGTTGATAACTCAAAAGGCGAGCAGGAGTGGTACGAAATACACTTTGCTCCAATATACGATGGTTCAAAAAAAATAATTGGATTAATATTTAACTCAATAGATATTACCGAACGAAAGAGAGCAGAGGAGTCAATGACTAATGCATTAAATATTGAAAAAGAACTTAGCAATCTTAAGTCAAGGTTCGTTTCAACTGTATCGCACGAGTTTAGAACTCCGCTGGCCAGTATATACTCTAATACCCAATTACTTCAGCGTTATTTTAACAAATGGGACGATGAAAAAAGAAACTCGAGCCTTCAAAGAATTATCGATTCTGTAAGAATAATGACATCAATGATTGAGGACGTTTCGCTTATTGGAAAAGAGCAAAGCGGAAAACTATCTTTCAAACCAGAAATAATAAATCTCCCAGAATTTTTAAAGACTATAGCAACAGAAGCCGAACTATTATACTCGGATAAAACGCGCATTGATATGGTAATTAATATGGCAAAACAAGATGTTTCCATCGATAAAAATCTAATCCGACATATCCTACTAAACATCCTAACCAATGCATTAAAATACTCTCCTACTGAGAGTAGAGTTAAATTCAACATAAATCAGGATGAACACACCCTTGAATTTATCGTAACCGATCAAGGAATAGGAATTCCAATGGATGAAATCCACTACATTTTCGATCCTTTTTTCAGAGCATCCAATAGCGAAAACATTGTTGGTACAGGCTTGGGTATGTCTATTGTAAATCATTGCGTTAAAATACATAACGGAAACATTAAAGTAACAAGCGAACTCAACACAGGAACAACAGTTCAAGTTAGAATTCCATTCGTAGTCCAAACAAACTAAAACTTCTAATATGCAGTTTAAGTCTGACTCAAAAACAATTCTACTTATTGAGGATGATGAAATGTTAAGAGATTCAACCTCAATTTTTCTGACCGAAGAAGGGTTTAATTGTATTGTGGCAAAGAACGGCTTGGAGGGAGTTGAAAAAGCACTAGAGTTTCTTCCCGATCTTATTCTTTGCGATATTGCAATGCCTAAAATGAATGGGTATGAAGTCTATAAGATTTTGAACGAAAATTCAGCAACAAGCCTTATCCCGTTCATTTTTATTTCGGCAAAAACTGAAAAAGAGGACATCCGCGTAGGGATGCAGCTGGGTGTTGACGATTACATCACAAAACCATTTGATTTGGACGAGCTCTTAAAGGCAGTCCAACTAAGAATCTCGAAAAGGGAAAAACTTATTCATTCGAGCCAGAACAGCTATAAAGTTTTACTAGAAAGCTCTTTGGTTGGCGTTTTCATTTTTCAAAACAATGTAATAACCTTTACCAATTCAAAACTTCAAAAAATCCTTAATCTTTCTCAAAAAATAAACCAAAAGTGGAATTTATTCGAAAGTATACATCCCGAAGATAAGGGTAATGTTGAGGAAAAAGTACGAAGATGCATAAAGGGAATTCAAAGCAGTTTTAGTATCAATTTTAGAGTGT
>WBUV01000174.1 GCA_008933525.1 Bacteroidales bacterium
GTATTCGGTAGATTCTTTAAATCCATACCCTTTATTATTCTGAAAAAGTAACCGTGGAGTCTATCTAACTGTAGTTCTTCTTTATTCTTGGGTATTTTTAAATTTATTACTTCTCTTAGAAATCTTTCATATGTTGAGAATCGCGCAATTTTTACCTCTTCAATTTGGTAAATTGTTGGGATCAAACTAATGCTATAGAAGAGCGTGTCGGATTTGTATTGCCCCCAGTTGAGCAGTTCTTTGCTATTGTAACCAATAGCAGTTATTCTGATACTATCTCCAAAACCAACAGGTATATTCAGATAACCCAGCAGATCGGATATTACGCCTACTCGTTTTGTGATATTAATTACATGTGCCAACCCAACCGGATCCTGAGTTTGTGCATCAATAATTCGAAAGTTAATATTCTGGATAGTGTCGTTTATCCTAAATTCTGTTTGGGCATATGTCTTTCCAAGCAAACTTAAGGCAATTACGGTGAGTGTTATTATCCTATTTGGTTTCAATGCTTAAGTTATTTTTATTCAAAAATAGTCGATGTCGCGAATAAACATTCTTCAATCGGCTAGTTTAACCTAATTTAACCACAGTTATTGTCGAAGAATCTACAAGAAAATCACCATTTAATCGAAACAAAATGATTGGGATTAAAAGCCGAGTCACTCACTGCACAGTTTACTTTAATATCGTAGTATTGCTCAATCATTTCAATACTTCGTGGCGAGTTGTAAAATTTGATTTCGGTTGCCACCGGATAACCATCAATGCTTTCGTATTTTGAGAATTCAATTTCTCTATAACCTTTCTCGCTAACTCGTTTCATTTTTAGAAAAAGCAGATCGTTTTTGGTTACCCAAAAACATAATTTGGCTGTGTCGCCCACTACCCATGCTGGCTTACCTTCATATTCTACCTCCATAACTAAATTCAAATTATAGCCCAAGCGTTTCGCCTGTTCAATAGTTATTTCGGGTTGCTGGTTGTTAACGTCTAAACCAAGGATAATAAGGTCGTGTAACCTTTCAAGTTTTTTAGTAATTAAACCTTTATCGAAAATATACATGGAGTCGTTGCTGAAAAGCATTCCATTTCCAGAATCCATGTTGCTAAATTTTATGGCTAGTTTACCTGGGGTTTTGTAAACCTCGTGCCAAGTATCTTCCGAAACCAAAGAGTCATTTTTGTAGTTGTAAACTTTTTGCGAAAAACATAGAGTGCTGTACCAACAGTCTTTGTTTTTATTATGCATGAGATTTATTAATTCTTCGCCTGATGGTAATTTATTGGGATTACAAGACGTTAAAAGCGCTGCAATGCAAATGTAAAGAAGTTTCATGTTTTATGTTTTTAGAGTGAGAAGTATACGAAGTATCATCAATAATTACAAAAATATAAAATTGGATGC
The DNA here is from genome assembly GCA_008933525.1 of Bacteroidales bacterium. Taxonomy (GTDB): domain Bacteria; phylum Bacteroidota; class Bacteroidia; order Bacteroidales; family Tenuifilaceae; genus SB25. Next base: position 1,409 of record WBUV01000174.1, read on the forward strand.
TCAACTCTTTAGTTCTTTGCATAATTTTTGAAGGTGTTAATCCTGTATGATGTTTTAATCGGCTTGTAAACGGTTAATAGTTGAATCTACCTAATGCAATCAATCTTATTTTTTACTATATTTCACAAAAATTAGTGCTGGTGTATAAGATTTACCATAATCCAAAATGTAAAAAAAGTCGTGAAGGCTTGGAGTACCTAAAGGCTAAATCGATCGATTTTAAAGTCATTAATTACTTGGTCGAAGGCTTGAATGCGGATGAGGTTAAGGAGATACTTCTAAAATCGAATCTTAAACCATTGCAAATTGTTCGTTCTCAGGATGATTACTTTAAGAATTATTTAAAGAATAAAAATTTTTCGGACGATGAGTGGGTTCAGATTATAATGGAAAACCCAAAAATTTTACAAAGGCCTATTGTTGTAGGAGCGCATAAAGCTGTACTAGCAAATCCTCCTCAAAATATTGATAAATTAATTAAATAGATTAGTCATGATTAGGTATTTCGTACTCTTGTCATTGGTGGTATTCTGTTTTCCTAGTGGTTTAATTGCACAAGGTAATACAGATATTGCTGCATTAGAGTTAGAGGTTCACAACCAGATAAACCAGTATAGAGTAGGTAAGGGGCTTCGAGAACTTAAGCCCAATAATGCGATCAGAAACGAAGCTTTAACTCATTCTAAAAATATGGCGTCGGGTAAAGTGCCTTTCAGCCATAAAGGATTTGATGAACGTTTCAATAAACTAGCCACAATATTCAATATTTCATCAGGTTCCGAGAATGTTGCCAACGGACCTGCCGATGCTAAAACTATTGTTGAGGGATGGCTTGCTAGTCCTAAGCACAAAGAGAATATTGAGGGTGATTTTAACATGACCGGTATTGGAATAGCACAAGCCAAGAACGGAACATTTTTCTACACTCAACTTTTTGTTAAAAGTCCCGAAAAACCAAAAATTGTTGTGGATGAATTTGAGAATGATCTTCTTAGATTGATCAATGAACATAGGAAAAGTTTGGGGCTATCAGGGTTTTCAAAGAATGAACTTATAAAGGTTGAGGCATTAAAGTATTCCGAGCAAATGGCGGCCGGCAGAGTGCCTATAGGACCTCCAAGTTTTGATAGTCCTATTCGCAGGCTTGTTCAAACGATGAATGCTAAGGCTATGGCGGAACTTATAGGGTATGGATTTAATACACCTAAGGAGGTGTTTGATAGTTGGATGGCCAGCTCCAAGCAGCGCGAGACAATTGAGGGAAGTTACGATTTAACAGGTATTGGTATTACGCAATCGAAAGATGGGAAGGTGTTTGTTACACAGGTTTTCATTTTAAGTCGATAGTCACCAAAACTAAATATAATGGCAACTCCTGATTTCTACTACCAGGAACGTTTTCCTGTTGGAAACGACCAAACAGAATATTATCTTTTAACCAAGGAGTTTGTTTCGCTTGCAAAGTTTGAGGGCGAAGAAGTTGTTAAAGTTGATCCAGAGGGTTTGTCCGTTCTGGCCAAAGCAGCAATGCACGATACCTCATTTATGCTCCGCACAGAGCATATAAAACAAATTGCAGCAATACTCGAAGACCCTGAGGCTAGCAAAAACGACAAGTTTGTTGCTTTAGTTATTCTCCGTAATGCAGAGATATCTGCAAAGGGAATTCTACCAATTTGTCAAGATACAGGAACAGCCACTGTTTTTGCAAAAAAGGGCCAAAAGGTATGGACTGGAGGGAACGATTATGAATCGATCTCTCGAGGAATATACAAAACCTTTACCCAAGAGTATCTCCGATACTCACAAACAGTAGCATTGGATATGTACTCCGAAAAGAATTCTGGAACAAACCTGCCTGCTCAAATCGATATTTATGCAACAAAAGGCAATGAGTACGAATTCCTGTTTGTAGCAAAAGGTGGTGGCTCGGCAAATAAGAGTATGCTGTTTCAGGAAACAAAAGCACTGCTTACACCTGAAAAACTTGAGGCATATTTAATTGATAAAATCAAAAATCTAGGTACAGCAGCTTGTCCTCCTTACCATATAGCTTTTGTAATTGGCGGAACATCGGCAGAGGATACGCTTAAAACGGTAAAATTGGCATCGACAAAATACTTAGATACTTTACCAACAAAAGGAAATGAGCACGGGCAAGCATTCCGCGATGTTGAGTTGGAGGAAAAGATTCTGAAAGCAACCTACAATATGGGTATTGGCGCTCAGTTTGGCGGTAAGTATATGGCGCTTGATGTTCGGATTATTCGATTGCCACGCCATGGCGCTTCATGTCCTGTTGGTATTGGTGTATCGTGTATTGCCGACCGCAATATTCGCGCAAAAATAAATCGCGATGGTATTTGGATTGAAAAGTTGGAGAGTAACCCTGGTCGTTTTATACCTGAGCAATGGCGTAAGCCCGATGAAAGTGGAGCCGTAAAGGTTGATTTGAATTTGCCAATGCCTCAAATCCTTGCCGAGTTAAGTAAACATCCTGTTGGAACAAGGCTGTCTCTGAATGGGACTATAATTGTAGGTCGCGATATTGCTCACGCAAAACTGAAAGAACGAATCGATAAAGGCGAAGGCTTACCCGAATATATCAAAAATCACCCAATTTACTATGCTGGCCCAGCAAAAACACCAGCAGGAATGCCTTCAGGTTCCTTTGGCCCAACCACTGCAGGGCGTATGGACTCATATGTGGATTTATTCCAATCGCAAGGCGGAAGTCTTATTATGATAGCCAAAGGCAATCGTAGTCAGGCGGTAACCGATGCTTGCAAAAAGTATGGTGGTTTTTACTTAGGAAGCATTGGAGGACCCGCAGCTATTCTTGCCGAGGAAAATATCCGGAAAGTAGAACTTATTGAGTACCCTGAACTGGGTATGGAGGCAATCTACAGAATCGAGGTGGTTGATTTTCCTGCTTTCATCCTTGTTGATGATAAGGGTAACGATTTTTACAAGCAGGTGATGAAGTAAAATTCTGTGGGGCGCTTATCTGTCATTCCGGGCATAGCCCCGGAATCTAAATAGAATAAATAAACAACTAGATAAATTTATTCGTTCAACAGATACAAATTTCATCTATTAAACTAAGGTTATTCTTTGCATCTCTTACTTTTTCCATGATGAAAAAGTAAGCAAAAAATCTAGGCAAAACTATGCTTCTCCCCGCCCTGCTGAAAGTATGGAATTTCTGCAAAAGTAGGCAAGCCCCTTTTGCGAAATTCTAAATACTTCCAGCATTCACGCTTTCTCAGGCTCGCAGTTTTGCCAAACCTGCCCGCTTGCTTTTACATTATTTTATTTTTCTTGATATTCATACCAATTTAAGTTTTAAACCAGATGATAGCCTTTTTAGCAAGCCCCAATTGTTTAAAGAAAAGCATACTTGTTCTCTAAAAATGACAATAGGTTGTATCTTTGCCCAATATTTTGTGTCAAATTTCTAAAATCTGCATTTTGAAAGTCAACGGAAAGCATTACAGGACAATCTGGTTGGAAGAGGGTGGCTCTCCTTGCGTAAAAATTATCGACCAGCGTTTCTTACCGCATCAATTTATAATTGAGGATATAACCAACTTCAACCAAATGGTTGTAGCAATTAAGGATATGCACCTTAGAGGTGCTGGGTTAATTGGTGTTGCTGCAGCCTATGGTATTTACTTGGCAATATTGGAGTCTGCTAAAACCGATAGTTTTGATACAAATCTATCTAAACTAGCCAAAGAACTTGCCGAAACTCGACCCACTGCGGTAAATCTGATTTGGGCAATTGATAGGCTGATGGCCGAAGTTGCAAAAGTAAATTCTATTGGAGATAAAATTAAGGTTGCAAAGCAAACTGCCCAGCTAATTGCCGATGAGGATGCAGATAGCAGCCAAAGCATAGGCATATTTGGCGTTGAAATCATTGAGCAAATTAGTAAGGCTAAGAAAGGCGATGTTGTAAATATTCTTACTCATTGTAACGCCGGTTGGTTGGCTTTTGCCGATTATGGCACTGCCACTGCCCCAATTTACGAAGCGCATAAACGAGGAATAAAAGTGCACGTTTGGGTTGACGAGACTCGACCACGGAATCAGGGTGCTTCACTAACTGCCTGGGAGTTGTTGAACGAGGGCGTTCCTCACACCTTGATTCCCGATAATACGGGCGGTCATCTTATGCAGCACGGAATGGTCGATATGATTATAACTGGCGCTGACAGGGTAACAAGCAATGGCGATGCAGCCAATAAAATAGGTACTTACCTTAAAGCATTGGCCGCTGCCGACAATAAAATTCCTTTTTACATTGCAGCACCATCGTCATCGTTCGATTGGACATTGACCGATGGTGTTAAGCAAATTCCCATTGAGCAACGTCATCCTAACGAGGTTCGCTATATTTCTGGCTTATCAAATAGAAAGGTTGAAGAGGTGTTGATTTGTCCTGAGAATACACCTGTGGCCAATTACGGTTTTGATGTTACCCCTGCACGATTAATCACTGGGATTATTACGGAACGAGGAGTTTGCAGTGCAACAACCGAATCTATCCGTTCACTTTATCCCGAAAAGTTCTAGTTTATGCAGGATGGAGTAATAAAATTTACCTGCAACTGGACAAAGGCAGAGCCTTTTGCTCCAGAAATCATAGCAGAACTCAACTATTGGCGTCAGATTCTATATGCAAAAGGCTTGATTGGCCTCGATAAACAGGGGATTGGCTATGGAAACATCAGCATAAGGTATCAACAGAACCAATTCATTATAAGTGGCTCTGGAACTGGGCAACACCCTGAATTAAGCAATGAGCATTATACCTTAGTAACAAATTTTAATGTTCATAGAAACACTGTTGATGCTGTTGGGCCAATTATTGCATCGTCGGAATCGATGACACACGCAATACTTTACCAATGCGACTCAAGCATTAATGCTGTTGTACACGTTCATCACCGAGATTTGTGGAGAAGTTTGATGTATAAAGTGCCTACAACCGATAAAAAGGCCGAGTACGGTACCCCCGAAATGGCAAAAGAGATGGTTCGACTTTACAGTAAAACCGAATTGCCAAAATGAAAATTGTTGGTTATGGCCGGACACGAGGAGGGTGTGGTATCTTTTGGTATAAATGTGGAATTGGCCGCAAAGATTATTGTCGATAAAATGATTGAATTAGGAATTGAATAGAATGCACGATATGAAGACCATTGGTATAATTGGCGGTTCAGGGCTCGATAAACCTGAAATATTACAAAATGCAAAGGAGGTTGAAGTCGTTACCCCATACGGAAACCCTTCATCTACTCTCAAAATTGGGAATATAGGCAATTGTAAAGTTGTTTTACTATCGCGTCACGGATATAGCCACCAGTATAGTCCAACCGAGGTTAACTACAGGGCCAATATTTATGCTATGAAAGAGCAGAATGTTGATGCAATTATTGCCACAACTGCCTGCGGC
>WBUV01000175.1 GCA_008933525.1 Bacteroidales bacterium
CTCTGAAGCATATCGCTGTGCATTCCATCGGTACCAAGCATTAGGTTTTTGCCCAAACCAGTGCTATCGAAATAGCCAACATTGTTGTTCAAGTTGCTATCGGTATTCTGTGCAACCCAGCAAGGCGATTTTCCAATAAGCTCTCTTTCCTTATCCGATAAGTGCAGGCAGTGCACAAGGATAGATTTTGAAGGATTTAGCATCCCAAAGTCATTCAATCGCTCCACAACCGATGAATTATAGGTTTCGAGGCAATGCTCTTGGTCATATAAATCCTCTGCAACGTGAATATGCACCCCCGATTTATGTTTTAGCATCAGGTCCGATGCTTTTTTCAACGTTTCGTCGCTTAATGTGAACGATGCGTGCAACCCAACCAACCCCTGATTTTTAGATAGGTATGCATCGGTCTCCTCTAATCCTTCCTGGGCAATTTTATCGCCATCCCTATCGCTTATTTCGTAGCAAAGCAGGTGACCAACACCAACAGTATCGAATGCCTTAGCAAGAATATCCAACGAACCCTTTACAGCAAATGGCGAAGCGTGGTGGTCAATTGCAAACGTAGCCCCCGATTTAGCGCAGGCCATTGCGGTAACCAATCCGCAGTACTCAACCATCTCCTTGTTAAGGCACTTGTCCAGAGTCCACCAAACATATTTGAGTATTTCGTTGAAGTTGTTAGGGTTCTTTTTTGGAGCACCCATTCCACGAGCCAAAGCCGAGTAGGCGTGATGATGCCCCACCACAAACGATTTTGTAACAATTTTACCCGTACAATCGATTGTGTCGAATTTTTCCTGTGGAATCTGGCTATCGTCAACAAACTGAACATTACTGCCATCAACAATTATGTTGGTATGCTTAAACTCCAGCGTTTGCCAGTTAAGGTATATTGCGTTTTTTAGTAGAACTTTCATTTCGTGTTTGGTTGTTAGGTTATTGAGAGATTGGGTTATTAAGTTAATGAGTAATTAAGTGATTAGGTTAATAGGATAATGAGTTATTAAGTAACTAAGATAATAGGATATTGAGTTTTAAGTTCTTTTGTTTGTGATTATAATATTCTCTCATTATTCCGATTTACTTATTTTCTCATTCTCTCATTCTCTCATTCTCAAATTACTTTCTCCTCATCGGTAATTTCGTCCGTTTAATTCCATCGTAAGCAAAGAATGCATTGGCGATTGCCGCAGGGGTTGGAACAAGTCCAATTTCGCCAATTCCCTTTGCTCCGTATGGTCCAACAGGATCGGGCTCCTCAATGCCAATTATCTCCATTTCGGGCATATCGTTGGCTCTAAGAATACCGATATCCTTAAATTTACTGCTAACCAAATAGCCATCCTTCATCGGTAAATCCTCTGTAAGAGCGTATCCCATTCCCATATGCAGAGCACCCTCAATTTGACCTTCAAACAGCATTTGGTTCATAATTTTGCCAGCATCGTGTGCAGCCACAATCTTCTTGATTTCGCCATTATCGTCGAGAATAACTACTTGAGTTGCGTAGCCGTAGGCAAAGTGGATAATTGGGTCGTCGGTATCGGCACCGGGTTTGCAGGTCCAGTCGCATACAAACTTACCACGGTATGTTCTTCCAACAAGTTTATCTAACGATGAACCTTCCAAATCCTTTTTGATTTGAATTGTAGCGTTGATAATTGCATTGGCAACCAGCGCGGTTGCACGCGATGAGGTGGTCATGCCAGTAGAAATTCCTGCGGTAGTATCAACAATAACCTCTATATGCTCTGGATTTATTCCAAGTTCGTGATGTAATGTTTGGATAGCCATTGTATGTACGCCTTGTCCCATCTCAGTCCATCCGTGGTGTATTTCAACCTTCTTATCGGAGATAATTTTGATGAGCACATCACTCTCGTCAACCATTCCGTTTCCAACACCAGTGTTCTTAATACCTGTGGCAATTCCAGCGTATTTTGCGCTGTTGAAAACATCCTTAACCGCAAGCAAAGTCTTTTTCAAACCAACTCCACGCAATACCTGTCCGGTTGCTGTTTTGGAGCCATCCTCAAGGGCATTGTCGAACCGGATTTGCCAACGGTCGAATCCTGCTCGCTTGCAGATATCGTCAATACAACTCTCAATGGCAAAAACCGACTGTGGAACACCAAATCCGCGCATTGCGCCCGAAGGGATATTGTTGGTATAAACTGTTTTTGCCGATACATCAACAGCCGGAACGGTATAGCCACCCGTGGCGTGACCCACAACGCGCTCCATCACCTTTGTTCCAACCGATGCGTAGGCGCCAGTGTCGCCAACTGCTTCCAATTTAACGGCAGTAAACTTACCTTTAGCATCGCAGGCCAAGCTCATCTTCATCCAAACAGGATGGCGTTTTGGGTGCATTTTTATTGATTCATCCCTGGTAAAGTGAAGTTTTACGGGCATTTGTACAAGGTAGGCAAACATCGATACGTGACCCTGAACGGTTAAATCCTCCTTGCCTCCAAATCCACCGCCATTCTGTACAAGAGTTACTTTTACTTTCTCCTCGGGTAGATTTAGGATTTTTGCAATTTGCTTTCTGTCGGAGTAAACGCCCTGTCCTTGAGTGTACAATCTAATTCCATCGTCCTCTGGAAGTGCAATAGCCGTTTCAGTTTCAAGGAAAGCGTGCTCAATGCGCTGCGTTTCGTATATATCGCTCGATGTCCAAGCTGCTTCGGCAAAGGCTTTTTCTACATCGCCAAAGCGAATGGAGCAGGTTTCAAGTACATTCGATCTTCCTGGGTGTACATTAGCACTGTTGGGCTTTGCAGCCTCAAGCATATCGGTAACAGGCTCAAAAACCTCATAGTCAATTTTGATTAGCTCAACCGCCTTGCGGGCAATATCCTCGGTTGTGGCCACAACGCTAGCAATAACATCGCCAATGTAGCGGGTGGTTTCGCCAATATCAATCATCATTGGCCAATCCTGGAATATAAGACCGCTAATATGGTTTCCGGGGATATCCTTGGCTGTAAAAATCTTCACAACACCATCAACCTTTAGGGCTGCGCTTGTATCTATTTTTAGAACTTTTGCCTTGGGATAATCGGAGAACTTTAGGGCGCTATGGAGCATTCCATCAAAGTGCATATCGTCCACAAACGCTCTTTCGCCAAGGGCAGTTTCAACTGCTTGGTACTTTGGATACCTATCGCCAACCTTTGCGGTTACATTATTTTCAACCTTTTCGCCCTGAAGTTCCCTGAACGAAATCTCTATGGCATCGATAATTTTTACATAACCTGTACAACGGCATAGGTTTGGACTAATTGCCCTAATAATATCGCTACGGGTGGGAGTGGGGTTGGCATTGTAAAGCCCCTTTGCACGCATAATCATTCCGGGTGAGCAAAAACCGCACTGTACAGCTCCTTTTTGCGCAAAGTGTTTTCCTAAAACCGATTTGAACTCCTGCGATAGTCCCTCAAGTGTATTGATGGTAGCCCCTTCAGTATCCTTCATTTTTACACGGCAGGCCATTTTAATTTTGCTATCAATCTCCACTGAGCAAGCGCCACATACACCCTGACCGGAACATCCATCCTTAGCAGCAGTCAGAAATTTTTCCTTTCGGAGAAATTCTAGAAGATTTTTCTCCAAATCGCCAGTGTAGGTAGTTTTATTTGAGTTAAGCGTAAATGTTACCATAAGTCTTTATTAATTACGAACAAGTATTCTATGTTTTCAAAATACCTATTCTCTGTTATTAGATTCCTCGCTTTGCCCGGAATGACAAGAAATAATGTTGATTGTCATGCTGTGCTTGTCGATGCATCTGTATTTATTTCTAATTTCTTAATAAATCAATCCCTAAAATAGTTTTTTCAACTCTTCAATATTAGGACTAATTGGATTTGGAATCTGAATCAATGTTGAAACAGCCTTTAAATCCTTAAGTCCGCTTCCAGTTAATAGAACTGTACAGTTTGAGTTTGCTTTTATTAACCCTCTGGTTTTATAGGCCAACATTCCGGCAAATGCTGTTGCAGCAGCAGGTTCTGCAAAGATACCTGTATTCCTCGATAGTACTGCCGATGCCTGTATGATTTCTTCATCGCTTACAGCTAAAGTTTCTCCTTTATAGTTCTGAATGAATTGTTTAGCCATATAGAAGTTGCGAGGAATATCTACAGAGATTGAATCGGCGATTGTATTGCTTGGCTTAATGCTGAATTCTTTACTGTTGATATTATCAATCAAATTGCTGCTTCCGGCAGATTGAACTGCAATAATTGTTGGAATTCTCTCAATCAACCCAAGCATTAGTAAATCCTCAAAACCCTTGTAAACGCCCGAAACTATAACACCGTCGCCTACAGGTACAAAAACCATATCGGGTGTTTTACCATCGAGTTGGTCGAAAATCTCGAACGATACGGTTTTCTTTCCCTCAATGGTTAATGGGTTGAAGGCTGTATTGCGGTTATACCATCCAAATTCCTTGGTTGCCTCAATGCTTAAATCGAAGGCATTGTCGTAGGTGCCATCAACAGGGATAATTTTGGCACCGTACATCACTATTTGGGTAAGTTTTGCCAAAGGAGCAGCCTTTGGAACCATTATAATGGCTTTTTGTCCTTGCGAAGCGCATATCCCTGCTAACGATGAACCAGCATTACCTGTAGATGCTGCTACAATAGTATCAATCCCATTCTCCTTTGCATACGCCGATACCACTGCTGAAGCCCTATCCTTGAAAGAGAAAGTTGGATTTTGTGAATCGTCCTTTAGCAATAGGTTGAATGGCAATTTCACGCCATCAATTGATTTGAATGTGTATAGAGGAGTTTTCCCAACCCTTAAAGGAGGCAAGCTATCAATGGATTTGAGTGGCAGTAAATCGATATAATTTGACGTTGCTAAAGATTTCGCATTTAGGCTTTTGCTTAGCGATTTGTAATCGTAAACGGTTTTAAAAACCCCTTTTGGCGGAGTTGTTGGGTTGTTTACTGCGCTGCACGAAGGGCAAAGGTAAAGTTCTGGAGTACTTTCGTACTGCTTACCGCAATCGCAGCATTGGTATATAAATTTGGCGTTGCTCATTCTGTTTAAATAAAAATACAAGTTACGATTTTATGCTAAAAATGTCATTCTGAGCGAAGCGAAGAATCTTAATATATTTCAAAGAAGAGACTTCGCTGCGTTCAGTATGACAATCAAATCAATACCAAGAAAAGTAAATTACAAACCCTTAAGTAAACCAGTTCTATCGTTGAATTCTTCAATAAGTTCGTCCCAACGTTCAATTTGATGGAATTGCTTATCCCATATTGTTCTATCGCTCCAAAGAGCATTCAAATCCTCAATTTCTTTACCTTGTTGCTCAACCCAAGTGTAATACTTTAAATTGTGGAGTGCTTTACGGTCATAATAGGTTAACTCCTTCATCCAGTCGGCAGTAGTTCCCATTAAGCATTTTTCCACATCCTTAATTGCTTGTGTAGGATTATAGTTGCCACGGTCGTGTCTTAATTCCTCAAGACGCGATTGGTACATTTCGGCAGAGTCTGTAGCAATGGTTATAATCACATCATTGGATGTCATTTCGTAGTACTTAGCTGTCTTAATTGCCGAAAGCATATTGCCAATACCCGAAATACCCATAAAGTGAAGGTTTTTGATAGTAGCATCATCAACCCCAATTGATTTTAGGTATGCTTGTCCTTCTGGCTCGTTGAACAGACGGAAAATTCTCATGCAATCCTCATCATCAATTGCTGTTACAACATCGGTGTTCTTAACGTTGTGAACCCAAGGTACATGCTTGTCGCCAATACCTTCAATACGATGACCTCCAAACCCATTGTTAAGCAAGGTTGGGCATTGCAATGCTTCCGATGCAACAACCTTAATGTGTGGTGCAATTGTTCTAAGGTAATCGCCAGCGGCAATTGTTCCTGCAGAACCAGTAGCCGATACATACGCTGCAAAATTGCTATTAGGTCCTTTTACCAATCCAAAAACCTCTTCAATGGCTTTTCCTGTAATATTATAGTGCCAAGCAGAGTTTCCAAATTCATCGAATTGGTTAAAAATAACATAATCGGGTTTTGTGCGACGGATTTCCCAGCACTTATCGTAAATCTCCTTAACGTTCGATTCGCAACCAGGCGTAGCAATTACCTCCGAACCAACATAATCGCGCAACCAAGTAAAGCGCTCCTTGCTCATCTCCTCAGGAAGAATGGCAACAGACTCCGTGCCCATTAGTTTTGAGTCGAAAGCTCCACCACGGCAATAGTTCCCGGTTGATGGCCAAACAGCTTTTTGAGTAGTTGGATCAAAACCACCGGTGATAATTCTAGGAGCTAAACATCCGTAAGCAGCACCTACTTTGTGTGCTCCTGTAGGAAACCATTTTCCTAAAAGAAGAACTATGCGTGCATCAACACCTGTTATTGCTTTTGGAAGTTCTATATAGTTAACCTTACCGTAAAGACCACCTTTTTCTTTTGGTTCGTTTTTCCATGTAATACGGAAAAGATTTAAGGCGTTGATATCCCAAAGACCGATATTTTTAAGCTGATCCTTAATCTTCTGAGGGATTAAATCTGGATTTTGCTGCTGTTTAAATGTAGGAAGTATAACACCACGCTCTTTAAAACGTTTAACTGCATTATCTAAAGCCTTTTGGTTAGTTACCTTATTAATAATTTCAATCATAATCTTTGAATTAATTTTTTGTTAAAATTACAATATGTGTATGTAATTTCTAGCATTTAAGTCAAAATAAGAAATTTATGACAGATTAATTGAATATAAAAGAAAATATATATATTTGTTGCAGAAAAAAAAATCCATTAAGGAAAAAGCATGAGGCGAATAGATGTGTGGTATATGCT
>WBUV01000176.1 GCA_008933525.1 Bacteroidales bacterium
GTTATCGGTTAACGTTCAGTCGGAAATTGGTGAGTTGGAATGCGTAATCCTTCACACACCCGGTGCGGAGGTGGAGAATATGACTCCAGAGAATGCGCAACGTGCGCTTTACAGCGATATCCTTAACCTAAATGTGGCTCGTAAGGAGTACGCTCAGCTTAGCGGGGTTTTATCCAAAGTTACCCGCACATTTGAGGTGATGGATTTGCTTGAGATTGTTCTTAATAACGGCAAAGCCAAGGATGAGTTAATTTACAAGATTTGCAGACACGAGAACGCCCTTTCGCTTGTCGATGATTTAATGGATTGCAAGAACAAGGAGTTGGCCCGCTTACTAATTGAGGGTGTGCCATTAGTTAAAAATAATCTAACCAACTTTCTAAGTCACGAAAGGTTTTCGTTAACACCGCTATATAACTTCTACTTTACCCGCGATGCATCAATCTCCATTGGCGAGGATGTTCTAATTTCAAAAATGGCCAATGCTGTGCGCGATAGGGAAAGCATTATTATGGAGGCTATATTCTCCAAATCTGGGATGTTTAATACCCAAACTATCAATCCCAACGCATTCAACTTGGTAGATAATGTTTATATGGAGGGTGGCGATATTTTGGTTGCAAGGGAGGATATCCTTTTAATTGGGAATGGAGTTCGAACAAATACTCATGCCATCGATTTTATTATAGGTAGATTCTTAGCTCGAGACGATAAACACCGTCGATATATTCTTGTGCAGGAGTTACCCAGCAAGCCCGAGTCGTTTATTCACCTCGATATGGTTTTCACCCTCCTCGATAAGGATAAGTGCATGGTGTACGACCCAATTATACTTCAACCAAACCGTTACCAAACCGTTCAGATTACCATTGAAAAGGGTAAGGTTTTAGAGATAAAAACGGTGGATAATCTGCTTGTTGCACTTAAAAAGTTGGGAATGGACTTACAACCAATTATGTGTGGCGGAACTAAGGACAGGTGGACTCAGGAGCGTGAGCAGTGGCACAGCGGTGCAAACTTTGTGGCTGTTGGCCCCGGTAAAGTAATTGGCTACGCGCGTAATGCGAACACAATGAATGAGATGAATAAACACGGATTCGAAATTATCCGTGCAAAAGATGTTATGGCCGACAAGGTTGATTTGAATAGCTACTCAAAGTACGTTGTGACGATCGATGGTAGTGAGTTGCCACGAGGTGGTGGCGGTGCCCGCTGTATGACAATGCCAGTAAGGCGTAAGGCTGTAAAGTGGTAATATCGAACATTATTTCAAACTAGATGTTTATATTGAAAACATTTAAATATCTAGATATGAAAAAGAACGTTGGAACAACCGATAAGGTAATTAGAATTGTAATCGGTGTTGGAATTGCAGCAGCAGGTATTTACTATCAAAGTTGGTGGGGATTATTAGCCATAGTGCCATTTGCCACAGCATTTATGAGTTTCTGTGGACTGTACACAATACTTGGAATTAATACTTGTCCAGCAAAGAAATAAGAAAGCCCCAATCTGGGGCTTTTGCTTTATAGAGTTAAACTAAAAACCGTTTCCTGATTAGGGATTGATTTAACTTTGATATTGCCCCCGTGCAAACGAACTATCTGCTTCGAAATGCTCAGCCCTATTCCCGATCCATTCTCGCGAGTGGTGAAAAAAGGAACGAATATTTCTTCCATGATATCTTTTGGAATTCCGGGACCATTATCAGCAACTTCTATTTCAACCCTATTATTCATTTTTTTTGCAACTAGTAGAATCCTTGTATTGGGATTATTCTCGTTAGCCTGAATTGCATTTTTCACAAGATTAATTAGAACTTGCGAAATTTGTGCTTCATCAGCAAAAATCTCAATATTATCGGGCAACACCTTAATTTCAATACAACTTTTTCCATTGCAATCGGAATCGAATAGCAGTTTAATCTGGCTGAACAGATTATTAACGCTGAACAGCTTCTTTTCTGGTTTTGGTAAGCGCGTAAGTTTCCGGTACGATTCTACAAATTGCATTAAACTTACACTTTGAGTTCTAATAACGTCGAGTCCTTTGCTTACAATTTCGTGCGATTTTTCTGGGTTACTTTCACTCTCCTTTGAGATATGTTTCGATAGACTTTCCGATAGCGATGTAATTGGCGCAATGCTATTCATTATTTCGTGCATCAAAACCCTAATTAACTTTAACCACGAATCTAACTCACGTGCATCGAGTTCATTCTTAATGTCTTGAATGGATAGGATTATCAACTCATCGTTATTCTTCTTAAAAGGTGTAGCATTGAGTGAGAGTTCAATAACACCTGTTTCGTTTAAGAGCGAAACTAATTTATGCTCGTTGGGCTGTATCCGTTGAATGGTTTGGTATAATTTGTTATCGACACGCTCTAGCTGCTTTATATGAGTAAGCACATCAACGGAAAGCATTTTTTTTGCAGTTTTGTTGGCATGCAGGATAAATCCTTGCGAGTTATAGGTGATTATTCCTGTAGCAACATTTTCCAAAAGTGTTTGGAAGTACTGCTCCTTTTGTTGGTTATCAATTTTTAGTCGTTGAATTTGTTTGTTTACCTCGTTAAATTTTACGGTTAATTCTCTCAGTGTTCTGCTGCTGCTATCGGGAGGGAATTGCAGCGTAGAGTCGTTGTTTTTTATGGCTTCAAAAAAAAAGTTTAGTTTACGGTTAGTCGAATTTATATACCAAATAAGGTTTGCACTAAATATAATGATGGATAAAAGTAACACAGCTGGGATTACACTCGAATAACCCTTATGGATTGTAAGAGCAATACCTATTGATGATAAAACTATTGCAATTACCCGTATAACTATATTGAAGTATAAGTTTTTGCTAATCATAGCCCCATTTTTTTGATTTTATTGTATAGCGTTTGGCGTGTTACACCCAACTGATCGGCTGCAGCACTAAGATTTCCTTGATTATCATCGATGGCTTGAGTTATCATTTGTCGCTCCATTTCGTCCAAAGTAATAGGATTCTTAGCATTTTTGGTTGGAATAACGGGTTTCATAAAAAACGAATCAGCCTTTATAACAGTGCCTTCACTCAAAATAACAGCCTTTTCGATGGTGTGCTGAAGTTCTCGGACATTTCCGGGCCAATAGTAGTTAATCAGCTTCTCGCTGGCTTGTTGATTTAACCTTAGGTTTGGTTTGTTGTACTTTGATGAATATTTTCGTAGGAAGAAATCGGCTAGTATCAAAATATCTTCACCGCGTTCTCTGAGAGGTGGAATCTCAATTTGAATAGTATTTATACGGTAAAGTAAATCTTCCCGAAAAAGTCCCTCCTGAACCATTCCTTCCAAATTCTTATTGGTTGCACAAATTAAACGGATATCTACTGGAATTTGCTGGTTTGATCCAATCCGACAAACTTGGCGATTTTGAATTACGGCCAATAGTTTTGCCTGCAAATGGTACGATAGGTTTCCAATTTCATCGAGGAATAAACTTCCGTTGTTTGCCGTTTCAAATTTTCCAGGGCGATTCTCGCGTGCATCGGTAAAGGCCCCTTTTAAGTGGCCAAAAAGTTCGCTTTCGAAAAGGGTTTCGCTAATGGCACCCATATCAACACTTACCATAACCTCATTGGCCCTGTTCGATAATCGGTGAATTTCGCGTGCAACCAGTTCTTTTCCTGTTCCATTTTCACCTGTTATAAGGATATTTGCATCGGTTTTGGCCACTTTGCGCACCATATTAAGCACTTGCATTAGTTTAGGCGATGAACCGATAATGTATTTCGAATCGCGATTTATTTCATTCTTAAGTTCCTGATTTTTCTCTTTAAGTGTATTGACCTCTTTTTGGGAAAGGTTCAGTTCAATGGCGGTTTTTAAAGTTGCAATTAGCTTATTGTTATCCCAAGGTTTTAGAATAAAATCAGTAGCTCCTGCTTTTAGGGCTTTTACGGCAAGTTCAATATCACCAAAGGCAGTAATCATTACAACAGAAATCTGTGGATTAATCTCCTTAATCCTTTTTAACCAGTATATACCCTCGTTTCCAGTGTTTATTCCAGCTTTAAAGTTCATATCCAGAAGGATAAGGTTGTATTCCTTCTTTTTGATTTCTGTGTTCAGTAACTCTGGGTTTGATATTGATGTTACAGACTGAAACTCGGAGGATAAAAGTATCTCAAGCGCACTTAGGATGCTTTTGTTATCGTCAACAATGAGAATATTACCTTTTACCATTTCTTTTTCTTCAAAAGTAGATTCTCATTCTAAAACAATCAAGTAGTTGTAAAATTATTTTACACCTAATTGTAAATATATTTTACATTATGATTCTGTGCAGTATTGTTAAACTCAGATTATCAATTAGATATAAAAATGGCATGGTTGTGGTAAAACCTTTGTTCGAAATAGCTGAATTATGTATAGGATTATTTTACTTGGGTTGATTTTTTTGTTGAGTACTAAAGTTTTCTCGCAGGAGAAATTCTCGCTCGATAGTTGTATTCGTTTTGGTTTGGTTAATAATTTGACAGCACGAAATGCTGCAATTTCGAGCGATATTGCTAATGTTTCTTACAAGCAGATAGGGTGGAATTACTTACCCGAAATATATGCAGGAGCTAATGCTGGAGTTAGCTCTGGTCGATCTATTGACCCAAACACAAACGGTATAGTAGAAACATCGTTCATCAGTAATTCGTACTTTGTTGGTGCTTCTGTTGATTTATTTAGAGGGTTTTCCCAAATAAATGAACTCTCGTATCAGAAATACCTAGTTTTATCGGCTGAGAGTAAGCTGCGTAGAGTGGAGGATGAAATAGCATTTACAATAATGAATGCCTATTTTGATGTGGTTTACTTTATCGAATTGGTTCGCATTGCAAGTGAGCAAAGAGAACTGTCGAAACTTAATCTAAAAAAAACGGAAACGCTAGTATCAATTGGCCTTAAGGCCGAGTCGGATTTGCTGGAGGTAAGAGCAAATGTTGAGAAAGATGAGTTATTTTTAATTCAATCGCAAAATCAACATATATCGGCACTTTATAAGTTAAGAAGGGCGATGAATATTGATTCGGATTTCGATATCGAGGTTGTTAGACCTCAGTATTCCAAGTTTGTTGCACTTACTTATAGCACAAATTGCGATAGTTTGTTCCAATCATACTCGCACTACTCACCCGAGTTAAATTCCCTTGAAAACGAGTGGAAGGCAAGCGTAAAAAGTATAGGTGTTAAACGTGCAGGTTATTATCCATCGTTAAGGCTAGAGGCATCGCTCGGATCGGCTTATTACGAAACTAACAGGGACCCCATGGGTAAAACCTATGAATACAAATATCAGTTACGCAGCAATCTGAGTCAATACCTTGGTTTATCGCTTTCAGTTCCAATTTTTAAGAAAAATGAGGTTCGCTCAAGTGTAAAGCAGGCCAAATATCAATCTGAATTAACAAAGAATATATTAGATAAAGCAAAGCAAGATATTCAATTGGAAATTGTTGAGAATGTAAATAGCATGATTGCTGCTAGTAGAGAGTTATTGCAGGCCCAGAATCAACTCAAAGCCGATAGGCTTGCTTTTGATGCGGCTCAAAAAAAATATGATAAAGGAATGATAAGCGTTGTGGATTTTTATACCGCCAAAAATAGATTGAGTAGTACCGAAGGACAGGTTCTAAGGGCAACATTAACGCTTGAAATAAAAAAACGAACCATCGATTTTTATAGCGGAATCCGATTTTGGGAGTTATAATGGACGAAAAATGAACATATATGAGCATGGATAGGGTTATTGAACCGAAGAAAGGGCTAAAACGAAAACATATATACTGGGGAATAGTTGGTGTTGTTTTTATTGCTCTATTGGTGAAAGTGATTTTTGGAAGTAATTCGTCAGTCTATAGAATTGATGCTGAGCGGTTAACCCTTAGCACGGTTGAGGAAGGTTTCTTTAACGACTATATCACGGTGATTGGTAAGGTGGAGCCAATATCAACAATTTATCTCGATGCTGAAGAAGGCGGACGTGTCGATAAGTTGCTAATTGAGGAAGGTGCAATAGTAAAGAAAGGTGATGTGATCCTTCGTTTGGAGAATCGACAGTTATATCAGACCATTTTAAATAGCGAGGCTGCATTGGCGGAGAAGGAAAACTATTTACGAAATACCAAGATTAGTTTCGAAACAGAGTTAATTCAATCGAAACGCAACGTTTTAGATAATGAGTACAGGCTGAATAGAAAGAAGAGGAGTTTTGAGCAAAACCAAGCACTGTTCAACGATGGTCTAATTTCCAAAGAGGATTACCTGCAAGCGAAGGAAGACTATGAGTATGAGCAAAAACTTTTGGAAATTAATAAGATAAAGTCAACAAACGATTCGCTTATGCGGGCAACCTCAATGATTACGTTGGAGCGAGACTTAGCCCAGATGCGCGAAATGCTAAAGTTAGTTCGTGAACGTATCGATAATTTAAATGTAAAAGCAACTGTCGATGGTCAACTTGGTATGCTCGATGCCGAGGTAGGTCAGTCCATATCGCAGGGGCAAAGAATTGGACAAGTAAACGTGCTTAGCAATTTTAAGGTAAATGCTAATATTGATGAGCACTATATTGATAGGGTAAAACGCGATTTAGTTGGATTAATGGAACGCAACAATAAGATTTTTAGCATGGTAGTTAAAAAGGTTTATCCTGAAGTCCGTAGTGGACAGTTCCGTGTCGATTTGGTTTTCGATAGCGAAATGCCTGAAAATATTCGTACAGGACAAACCTACCACATTAAACTGGAGCTTGGAGAATCGGCAAAAGCTATAATGATTCCCAGAGGTGCATTCTTCCAAAGCACTGGTGGACAATGGATATT
>WBUV01000177.1 GCA_008933525.1 Bacteroidales bacterium
GTTGGTATATTGTGTACTAAAACATCATACTTTCTTTATGATCGATTTAAGAATAAATTGCAAAATAGAAAATATGATTTAATGATATACCCCAATATTGGGAAGAATAGTTGGAATTTAGGATTTTCCATGAGGTTTTAAGTCGGTTTTAAACCTTTTCGTTTATTCAATTTCAAAGAGAGAAAATTATCCTGTCGGATTTATAAAAAATCCATTAGCTTTGCAGTGATTTTCAAGTTATGTTTCGATACCTCGATATAAACTCATATTTTCAGAAAGTTGGTTTTGCTTTCCGTGCATTGAAAAGTCCTAATTTCAAGTTGTTTTTTTATGGGCAAATAGTATCGTTACTCGGTACCTTTATTCAGAACTTAGCATTAGGCTGGCTAATTTACAGGTTAACTGATTCCCCGTTTCTCTTAGGTGTTATTGGTTTTGCAGGACAAATACCTTCGTTAGTTTTAACCCCTTTTGCAGGGGTATTTGCCGATAGGCTTAACCGTCGAAAGGTTCTTATTACCACGCAAACCATATCTATGGCAATGGCTTTAATACTAACATTTTTATTTTTTACTAATAGAATTGAAATTTGGCACATTATTGCCATTTCCATTGTGAATGGTATGTCGCTTGCATTCGATACCCCTTTTCGTCATGCGTTCCTTGTAGAAATGGTTGGTAATAAGGATTTACTACCCAATGCCATTGCATTGAATTCAACGCTAATTAACTCGGCTCGCTTTGTGGGCCCAACTGTCGGTGGATTTCTGATAGCGTGGTTTGGCGAAGGGTTTTGTTTTTTAATTAATGGGGTGAGCTTTTTAGCGGTTATTGGATCGCTAATGGCAATGAAGGTTATTCCTTTAAATAGAGGAAAGCACCGAGGATCAATAATGTTTGAAATGGTTGAGGGTTTTAAATACTCATTTAACTTTAAACCTATTCGGTACTTAATACTTTTTGTAGTAGCAATGGGCTTTTTTGGCCTTCCATTTCAGGTGTTTTTACCTGTGTTTGCTAAGGATATTTTGAATGGCGATTCGCAAATGTTAGGCTATTTAACCGGATCAATGGGAGCAGGCGCATTGGTTGGCGCAATATTTTTAGCATCCAGAAAGGGCGTTTGTGGAATGCCCCGAATTATACTTCTAACTGCACTTATGGCCGGATCGGGTCTTGTGGCATTTTCACTTTCATCCCATCCTGTTCTGTCCATATTTCTAATTTTCTTTACTGGTTTTGGAATGATTGCTCAGTTTGCCGCAGTTAACACATTGCTTCAACACATTGTTGATGATGATAAGCGCGGTAGGGTGGTGGCGCTTTATGGAATGTCGTTTATGGGTATTACGCCTTTGGGCAGTTTGCTGCTCGGGTCAGTGAGTCCCTGGGCGGGCGTACAAATTACTTTGGTTGTTTCGGGTGTGTTTTGCTTGCTTGCAGCCCTGATTTATTTCAAACGATTACCTATTATTCAAAAAGAAGTTTCCAAAAACTAGAAATTTTTTAAACATTGTAAGGGCAAAGTAGCTTTTAAACGTTTACTATTTAACAATTTTAAACTATCTTTTGAATCTGAAATCATAGTTAAAAACTATTCCATGAAAAAGATATTATTTCTCTTTTCGATCCTTTGTGGGTTGAATGTTTACAGCCAAAACAACGACGATCTAACTAAAAAGGTTGATCAGTTAATAGAAGAGAACAACAGGCTTAACCATCGTTTGGATGAATTACAAAAATTAGCCGATGATGCAATGTGGTTTAATCGCCTTGGCGATGTTGCATTCATCGACAAAGTATTTATTTATGGACCACCCCCAGCAAATATTAAGAATCCCACTGCTGTTG
This sequence comes from Bacteroidales bacterium, assembly GCA_008933525.1. Taxonomy (GTDB): domain Bacteria; phylum Bacteroidota; class Bacteroidia; order Bacteroidales; family Tenuifilaceae; genus SB25. The sequence goes on from WBUV01000177.1 coordinate 1,852, forward strand.
GGGCTAATAATCCATTAAAGTTTTGGAGTTACGTTTTTATTCCAAAGAATATCGATCCAGGTAAAAAATATCCATTGCTGGTTTTTCCACATGGAGGGGTTCATGCCGATTTCACAACTTATTACACCCATATTGTTCGTGAAATGGTTGCACAGGGCTATGTAGTTGTTGCAGCGGAATACCGTGGGAGTACAGGGTATGGTGAGGGTTTTTGGCGTCAAATCGACTATGGCGGATTGGAAAACGAGGACGTTTATGCAAGCCGGAACTATATGGTGGAAAACTACGATTTTGTTGATGGTTCACGTGTTGGAATAATAGGTTGGAGCCATGGCGGAATGATTGCTTTACATAATATATTTGAGCATCCTAAGGATTATGCTTGCGCATTTGCTGGAGTTCCTGTATCGGATATGATTGCGCGTTACGGTTATGCTACGGACGATTACCGGGAACTTTACCATGCCGATTACCATATCGGAAAAACTCCCCGAGGGAATATTGAAGAATACCGTAAACGATCTCCAGCATGGCAAACTCACAAGTTACAAACACCATTACTTATTCATACCAATACAAACGATGACGATGTTTACGTATTGGAAGTGGAGCATCTAATAAAGTCCCTTAAGGCCGATGGTAAAAAGTTTGAGTACGAGATTTTTAAGGATATGCCCGGCGGTCATTCATTTGACAGAATTGACACCAAAGCGGCTCGTCAAATTAGGGTGAAAATCTACAAATTCTTAGCAAGCTATTTGAATCCTCCAAAGCCAATAAAGTCGATTGAGGATATCAATAAGGCTGCCTATTTGCAGGTGAAATAAACCGTTGTATATAACTATTTTAGTCACCTTGGATTTGTAATCCAAGGTGTTTTTTGTGGAACAATATGTCTGCATTAAAAAAGAATGTGCTGGATTAAAAATCCAGCACAAAAAATTAATTCGAAACAACTTTTACGTTCTATTTAAATAGCCCTTTAACTTCATCCAAATTACCATCAACCTTTGCTGGTTTTAGTCCAAGGATATCAGCAATTATTGGGTAAACATTTATATTCATAAACGATTCGTGAACAAAACCTTTTTTAAAGGCGGGGCCTTTTGCAATGAAAATACCCTGCATTTCGGGGAGTAAATTGTCGTAGCCATGTGTTCCTCCAGTGTACTTTTCTTTATCATCGGTCCAAGCAACACTCCATCCTAATTCGGTTTCAATAAGAATATCGTTAATCCTCGAACTGCTGCCGTATACATACCTTTTGGGTATATCCTTTCGTTCCCAAACTTTAAGGTGCTCAATTTTCTTGAGTTTTTCCAAAGCTTGTGCGTAAAACTCAGGTTTGGGTTGAAGCGAGTAAACTGGGTTTCCACCAGTAATTGAACTAAACCATTCTTTATTTAAGTGATTAGACAGGTTGATATACTTATCGTTTGATATATCGGCCATTCCATGATCCGAAAGAACAATTACATTTATTTTTTTCGCAATTGGGAGTTTTTCGATTTTCGCCATGAATACTCCAATTAAACTATCGAGTTGTTCTGCAACCATTCGTGTTTCCTTGGCTAATGGGCCATAATCATGGCTTGTCCAATCGGGTTGGTAATGGTAAAAAGTTACCAAGCGAGGACGCTCACTTTCCGGTAGCGAGAACCAATGAATAACTGTATCAATTTTTTGTTCGAAGGTGGTTTTGTTGCTATACTTTTTCCAGTATGTTGGTTGTATGCCTTGTATTGGAGCCTCGGAGCCTACCCAGAAATACGATGCACTTTTAACGCCTTGCTTTTCGGCAGTTACCCATATTGGCTCTCCAAAGTAAAAATTTCCATTTTCAACGCTCTTTCTGTTGCCAATGGCGTAATATCCTAGTTCTTTATCGTAAAATGAATTGTTTACAATTCCATGATTGTTTGGGTGTAACCCAGTTGCAATGCTATAATGGTTTGGAAAGGTTTTGGATGGGTAGCAGCTTATTAACGATTTTGCTTTCACACCTTTTTTGGCAATTTTGTTCAAATTGGGAGTGTTGAATACTGTGGGGTAATCCCAACGGTATGCATCAAGCGAAATTAATAGCACATACGTGTCGTTGCTTTTTGATTGCCCAAATCCAACTGTGGTTATCAACAACAAAAATGATACAAAGGCTACCTTTAAGATGTTTCTGGAAAATTTATTCATGATCAAAGTGTTATTATCCTATAACTCTAAAGACTATCTGGTTTCTTAATAGTTTAAAAGATGTTATTTTGATTGTTAAAATGCTTTGCAATATAGTTATCGACATTGAATTTTCGTTTACATCCGTTGTAATTCATGTAGCGGATTTTTCCAAATATTGGTCGTTCAGCCCAGGCTCTGTCGTGAGTACCCCCAATCGACCATGCAATTCCAGCGTATCCATTGGGATCTCGGCCATCAATACTGTATTTGTCGTTTAGGTAAATTGCCCAATTCATTGCTTCCTCAGGGGAGTTTGTCCACTCCAGTATTTTTTTTGCCCAGTACATTCGCATAAAACCATGCATTTTACCAGTTTTTACCATTTCATTCTGCGCTGCATTCCAAAGATTATCGTGCGTTTTTGCATTTTCAAGTTGTTCCAATGTGTATAAATACTCTCTTTCATCGCGCCTGTGCTCTTCGTGTGTTTCCTTTGCCCAACGGTGAAAACCTTTCGTCGTAACGTATTCAGGATTATAGAGGCAGAAATTATCGGAGAGTTCTCTTCGCACAATCAACTCTTCCAGAAATGCATCCTTATCTTCCTGTGGAGCATTGGTTCGCAAAACCTCGATGGCTATTCGCTGTGCCGATATTTGCCCATAGTGTAGATAGACCGAAAGGTTCGATTGCCCATCAACATTCGGATCGTTGCGTTTCGTTGAGTAATTGCTGAGTTTTTCTGATAAAAAAATATTCAGTGTTTTTGATGCTTCATCTTCACCGGAATAAATCCAATCAATAGGTTTTACAGTGCTGTCTGGATTAAGCCATTCCAAAATTTCGTTAAAGTTTGATTGGTTTTGTTTTTGGCTAAAGGTTGTAGTTGGAGAAATGCTAGGAAAATCATCTAAAAAAGAGGTCAGATACTTTTTAATTTTCGGACGTAGCGTGTATGCTCCAAATTCTAGTTTGTTTGAGGCATGCCAGCAAGGCACAATGTTATGAGTATCTACTTCGTGATGTGGAATATCAATGCAATTGTTTATTTTATTCTTCCACTCGCGTTTAATGAGTAATGGATCGAAATCGCTTACAAGCAATTTAATTTTGTTTAGTTTTATGTATTCAGGAAGAGTTTGCTCCGGAAAGCCTAGTAGTAAATCAAAACTAATTCCGAGATTCATCAATTTTTCTTCAACCTTAACCAGCCCTTTAAGCATAAAATCGTAGTGTCGCAGATTTGCATTCGGAAACGATGGGGCTAGTGTAAACACAACCGAAAGAGATGTTTTGTATTCGTATGCTTTCTCTATGGCATAAATTAAAGCCCAGTTATCGTTTACTCTTTGATCGCGCGACATCCAGTATACAACGGGTCCAACTCTCTTATCGTTAGCGTTGAGTTCTCTTACCCTATATGGATTGACCAGTGATTTATTCATACCTTTAGTTGAAAAAAAAGAGATTCTGGAATCTTTGCCAGAATCTCCTTTGCCTTAAATTCCTATAGTTACTTTAGTGCTGCAGTCTTAACAATTTCATTGGATCTTAAAAGGATATCCACATATTGTGCTCTGCGGTAAGCAAAAGGATCGTGGAGGTTTTTCTTAGCCAATTTGCCTTTGAAATCATCAATCGATTTATATCCTTTTTTATTCATCCAAGCCTCAATTTCTCCAAGAATATTTGTGATTTGTCCAACTCCATTAGTGTACAGTGTGCTCACAACTTGGAATGATGAAGCTCCTGCTAGTATCATTTTTATTGCATCCTCACCATTAATAATACCAGTATTAGAGCAAATATCGGCAGCAATATTGCCATATAGTAAGCCTGTAAACCGGAGCGATAGGCGCAAATCGTTATGCTCACTTAGTATTATTGTTTGAATAAGTTCTTCCTTATCAATATCAATATCGGGTTGGAATAACCTGTTGAAAATTACAAAACCTTGTACCTCTGTTTTGTCAAATCGTCTAACAACATCCAGCGGATTAGTGTAGAATGGACTAAGTTTCACGCTTACAGGAATTGTGAGTTTTTCCTTGACACTTTTCAGTAAATCAATTTGTGATTGTATTATGGTTTTACCTTCAACTTCAAAATCTTTTGGAGTTGTATAGAAGTTGAGTTCAATTGCATCGACTCCAGTTTTTTCGATCAGTTGTGCGTATTCTGCCCATGTATCGGGGTGCATGGCGTTTAAACTGGCAATAACCGGAATGTTCAACGTTTCTTTGGCCTTTTTTAGTTTAGCCAGATGTTCTGTAGGGCCAGCATGTTTCAGCGTTGGGAAAAGCTTAACCATTTCGGCATGGCGTTCGTTGTATTCCTCCAACTCGTTTTCAAGTTCAAGCTCTTCCAGCTGAATTTGCTCCTCAAATAACGATTTAAACACAACAGCACCAGCTCCGGCAGCTTCTATTGCCTTTAAGGTTTCTAAATTTGAGGTTAGGGACGATGCCCCCACAATAAGTGGGTTTTTTAAATCCAGTCCCATGTAGGATGTTTTTAGTTTTGACATGACATTTTATTTTAAAGGTTATGATTTTATATAACTAATTGATGATAGAATTGAATTTGCCAACTCTTCAACGCTCTTAGGCCACCTGTAATCTGAGAAATTTTGTGAGTTTATGGAGATAACAATCTCTTTATCGGGAGCAATAAACACAAACTGATCGCCATAGCCAGCAGCATAGATCAATCTATTACCATCGGGTTGATGGCCTACCCACCAATGCAATGCGTAGCCAATGCTATCGTTAAATGCGACCCAATTTTTTGTCGACTCATCAATCC
>WBUV01000178.1 GCA_008933525.1 Bacteroidales bacterium
ACTTTACTTGCCAAAGCGGTTGCCGGCGAAGCAAATGTTCCATTCTTTAGCATGTCTGGTTCTGATTTTGTTGAAATGTTTGTTGGTGTTGGCGCTTCGCGTGTAAGAGACTTATTCCGCCAGGCCAAAGAAAAAGCACCATGTATTGTTTTTATCGATGAGATTGATGCCATAGGGCGAGCTCGTGGTAAAAATGCAAATTTCTCCGGAAACGATGAACGCGAAAACACGCTGAACCAACTGCTAACCGAAATGGATGGATTTGGTTCCAATCAGGGTGTTATTATTCTGGCTGCAACAAACCGTGCCGACATACTTGACAGAGCCTTGCTACGTGCAGGCAGGTTCGACCGTCAAATTCACGTTGAGTTGCCAGACTATAAGGAACGACTAGAGATTTTTAAGGTACATCTTCGACCTATAAAACTTGAGGAAAACTTTGACCTTACATTCCTTGCAAAGCAAACACCAGGTTTCTCTGGTGCCGACATTGCCAATGTTTGTAACGAAGCAGCGTTGATTGCTGCCCGCAAAAACAAACAATCGGTTGAAAAACAAGATTTTCTCGATGCTATCGATAGAATTATTGGAGGCTTAGAGAAGAAGAATAAAATAATATCCAAAGAGGAGAAAAAAACAATTGCCTACCACGAGGCGGGTCACGCCACTGTTAGCTGGTTGTTAGAGCATGCTAATCCATTGCTTAAAGTTTCAATTATTCCTCGCGGACGCTCACTGGGTGCTGCATGGTATTTACCCGAAGAGCGCCAAATCACCACGACAGAGCAACTCTTTGATGAGATGTGCGCAACACTTGGAGGCCGTGCTGCAGAAGAAGTAACTTTTGGCAAAGTATCAACTGGAGCGCTTAACGACCTAGAGCGAGTAACAAAGCAAGCATATGCCATGATAACTTATTTCGGCATGGGAAAAACCGTTGGAAATATTAGTTATTATGACTCATCGGGACAGAATGAGTACGCTTTTAGTAAACCTTACAGCGAAAAGACCGCCGAGCAAATTGATATTGAAGTTAAAGCACTAATCGATAGAGCTTACGAGAACGCAAAGCGTATACTTTTGGAAAACCTTGAAGGGCACACCAAGTTAGCCGATCTGCTTCTTGAACGCGAGGTAATATTTAGCGAAGATTTGGAGCATATCTTCGGCCCACGTAAAACTCTAAGTCGCGAACAGGAATTGGTTAAGGAGCTTGACGAAGAATCTCATAAAGGAGAAACAAAACCTTAATAATGCCATGGATAACAACTGGACTGTAGCTTACTCCACAAGTAAACCTTGGCAAGCCGAAATTGCCAAACAGGTTCTAGAAGACAATGGAATAGAGGCTGTTGTAATAAACAAGCAAGATTCCAGTTATCTTTTTGGCGAGGCCGAAGTTTATGTTGATATTTGCAACTTAGATAAAGCTAAAGAACTTACTAAAAACATTGATAATTGAGCGAGTTTCTTAAAAGAACAATAAGTGGGATTCTATTTGTTGTAACTGTAGTTGGCGCAGTCCTTATTAGCCATATTACTTTCTTTATTGTGTTTCTAGGCTTAATGGCCGCATGTCTTTATGAATTTTACATATTAGGCCTGAAAGCTAAAATTAGACCTCAAGCCCTTCTTGGAATATTTATGGGAATGGCTCTTTTTGTATGGTCGTACCTCTACGCATCAGGAGAAATTGAGCGTATAACTATATTTGGATTTATCCCTTTAATAATTGGTATTTTCATCGTTGAGTTGTATAGAGCTCAACACAAGCCAATACACAATATAGCCTATACAATTCTTGGACTGATCTATATTGCTCTCCCTTTTGCCCTACTCAATTTCATTGTGATTAATGGTTCATCTTTTAAAATGATATATAGCCCCCAAGTGCTGCTCGGAATACTGTTTCTTGTATGGAGTAATGATACAGGAGCTTACCTTTTTGGAATGAGCATGGGAAAGCATAAAATGTTCCCACGCATTTCGCCGAAAAAAAGTTGGGAAGGATTTGTTGGTGGAATTGTAACCACAGTAGTTATTGCCTGGGTTATTTCAGCGTTTTTTACCGAAATCAACTTTAAGCATTGGTTAGTAATTGGTCTTATTTGTGCCATTATGGGGGTATTTGGCGATTTGGTTGAATCGATGTTTAAGAGAAGTATCGGCGTAAAAGATTCGGGTAAGTTTTTACCCGGACATGGTGGATTACTCGACAGATTTGATGCCCTGATCATGGTAATTCCTGTTGTTTACGCCTACCTAGAGGTGATGATGATAATTTAATAATAATTCAATACTTTTTTACAATGAGGATGATTCACAAGGAAGGTTACACCATTTTACTGGTAAGTTTTTTCGTGCTGTTGGCGCTAAACTTCGTTACTTATATTCTTAGTCCTACTATTGAATACTTTTTTTTATTGCCAGCATCAATCCTGCTCTTTATATTTTTGTTAAGGTTTTTCAGAATTCCCAACAGAACTCCGCTAACAAACGAGAATACTGTAATATCTCCAGCCGATGGTAAAATAGTTGCAATCGAAGAGGTTTTTGAGGATGAGTTTCTAAAAACCAAATGTATACAGGTATCAGTATTTATGTCGGTTTGGAATGTCCATATTAACTGGTTCCCAATTAATGGATTAGTTAAGTATTTCAGGTATCACCCAGGCGATTACTTAGTTGCATGGCACCCAAAATCGTCTACCCACAACGAAAGAACAACCGTAGTTGTTCAACGAAACGATGGAGTACAAATCCTTTTACGTCAAATTGCCGGTGCAATGGCACGTAGAATAGTTTGTTACGCAGTTGAAGAGAACAGTGTAAAGCAGAACTCCGAAATGGGTTTTATAAAGTTTGGATCGAGAGTGGATATTTTTCTTCCTCTAGGATCGGAGGTGCTTGTAAAAATTGATCAGAAAGTTACAGGTACTCAAACTGAAATTGCGAGAGTTCCACTAAAGTAAATTAATCGAAGTAGGAGGTAAACATCACCTTAGTTAGTTTATCTTTTTTGAAAATAAAATTAAAGTTTCGGGTATTGTCCGGGGTCGATATTTTAAGAGTATCGGCCCCTGTTTTTTTAACATCCTTGATGAATTGATATAGTTGATCTCTGGTTATACCAACCTTAAGCCCATTCATCATTTCAACTTTTGAATCGGCCACAGTTCCCGCTATAAGAATCTCTCTATTAAAGTATGTTTTGTATATTATAACTTCGCTGTGCTTGTATGCAAACTGATATATTGTATCGGTTTTTTCGGGATAGTGTGCATTTCGCTTTACAAGTTTTCTGATTTTTGTTTTAGGAGGTAGAGTTTTTGTAAAGGACTTTATGCTTTCATCATGGCCAAAGGGTGAGGATAAAAATTTTTCGGCAGAAACTGGCTCCTTTACAGACACTATGCTCTGGGTACTAGAACAACTTGCTACTATTACGACAAAAGAAGCGAAAACACTCAGTCTAAAATAACGCATGCTTATCAAATTCATACCTAATTATATTTGATTTGTCTAATTGTAAAGTAATATTAGCTACTAAAAACAGAACTTTGAGAAATTACAAGTTATTAAACCTATGACAAAGCCATTTGTTCAACGTTTTATCAACCAAAACAAAGTTAACAATATATCTAACATCAATTTATCTTCTGTAATAAACATAATTATAAACCTAAAAAATTACACTTAAGATCATATATTTTTATATCTTGTATTAGAAAAATATTATTCAATTATGCTTCGTCATAAACTCAGGCACATAAGACATATCCTTATAGTTTTTCTAGTGTTAATCGGCATTAATTCGTTGGCTGGTGAATACAAAATTCTTCTAATTAACTCGTATCACAATACACTTAGCTGGACCGATAGTTTAAACTACGGATTCATCAGCACTTTAAAGCAAAATAAACTCGATTTTGAAATTTATGTTGAAAATCTAGATTACAAGCGAAACAAGAACATCAATTACCAAAATGAGTTCGTATCATACTTAAAGGCCAAGTACTCAACTTTAGAGATTAAACTATTATTTGTAACCGATAATGATGCGTTGACCTTTATTGAATCTATCCATGATTCAATATTTCCAAACACTCCGGTTGTTTTTTGTGGTGTAAACAACAGGTATGTTTTCCAAAAAAATTATACTGGAATAATTGAGCAGGTTGATGTAAAAAAGAATCTTGACTTAATTGCCCAACTTCACCCAAACATTGATACACTTTACTGCGTGGTTGACAGAACAACCACCGGGATAATCCTCGATAAACAAATCGCCGAAAGTGTTTCCAAAAACAAGTATCAATTTAGCACTGTGACCTTAACGGACTTAACCATTGATGAGCTTATTAAGAAGGTAAAGGGCTTTGAGAAAAACGCGGCAATACTATTTTTACTTTTCAACCAGGACAATAAAGGAGAATACTTCAGCTACGAGGAAGCGCTCGACTCGGTTAGAAAATATGCAAAGGTTCCTATTTATGGGACTTGGGGTTTTTATTTAAACCACGGAATAGTTGGTGGAGAAATAATTTCTGGTTATGAGCATGGAAAACAAGCAGGCGAATTAGCCTTGAAGATAATTAATGGAAAACCGGTTGAAAACTTAAGCGCATTTGCTGGTAATACTAAAATGATATTTGATTACAGAGCAATGAAGAAACACAAAATTGGGCTAACTAAAGTTCCAAAAGGATCAATCATTCTTCATAATCCTCTGGAGTATATCAAAAGAAATAAAGTTGAAATTTTTCTCACCATGACAATTGTGGTGATACTCCTTGTAATTATATATCTACTCATAATAATAAATAAAAGCGGGAAAAAACACATCGAAATTCATAAATCGTACAACCAAGAATTAAAAATTAAGAACGCCCAAATTATTGAAAGTTTAAGCAAAGCCGAAGAAGCCAACAATTTGAAAAGCGCCTTTTTGGCCAACATGAGCCACGAAATAAGAACGCCCATGAATGCCATTATGGGATTCTCAAGACTAGTGCTACTTAAAAAAGATTTAAGCCGAAGCGAGATAGATAACTTTTTAAATATTGTTGCGGATAACTCTCAAAAGTTGCTAAACCTGATTAACGACATTATTGATATTTCAAAAATAGAGGTAAATCAGCTAAAATTCAACATTAGTAAAGCAAACATTAATGAGATTGTAAGAAACTGTTTCAATATAGCTGAAGTAGAAAGAGCTAGGCTTGAGAAAAATGATCTGAACTTAAACATTACATTTTCTGTAAACACAGACAGTGTAATTGTAGACACTGATGCAGACAGAATTCATCAGGTAATAATGAACCTTGTCAACAATGCCCTTAAGTTTACCGAAAAAGGATCAATTACTATCGGATATGATATTCAGGATAAATGGATTGAAGTGTTCGTTCAGGATACAGGAGTCGGAATAGACGAACAACATAAATCCATTATTTTTGATCGTTTTCGACAAATTGAAACGCCGCTAAACAGAAAATATGGCGGGTCGGGTTTAGGCTTGTCTATTTGCAAAGGCATTATTAATGGTCTTGGTGGAGAGATTGGTGTAAAATCCGAACTGGGTGTTGGCTCAACATTTTGGTTTAGAATACCCAATACCTGCAGTATTTCCGATGCTAATACTAGCAAATTGGAGAATTCAGATTTAAAAATTCGATCCTTCGAAAATAAATCTATTCTAATTGTTGAAGATAATTTTGTTTCCAGCAAACTACTTGTTGAAATCCTAAAGCACACCAAAGCGGAGCTAATACTTTCAAACAGTGCCGAAGAAGCAATTGAAATTTGCAGAACGAACAATAAAATAGATCTGGTTTTAATGGATATTCAACTTCCAGGGATAAATGGTTACGAAGCCACAAGAATAATCAAAGGGATACGCTCCAATCTCCCAATAATTGCTCAAACTGCCAACGCAATGAGCAACGAGAAGGAAAAAGCCATTCAAATGGGCTGCGACGACTATGTTTCAAAACCTTACAATTTCCAATATCTACTCAGCAGTATTGAAAAGCTTATAACTTAAAACTAGAGGAAAAAGGTTATTACTCCTAAAACTGCGATTATTGCCCCAATCATCTCCTTAAAATTCACCTTTTCCTTAAATATCAACACAGATGGAGCTATTATAAGAACGGGCACAATAGACATGAGCGCCGATGCAACTCCAGTAGTAGTATATCGAATAGCTAATAGCGAGAAAGAGACCCCTAAAAATGGACCAAAGAACGCTCCCACAGATAGCCGTTTCATTGCTTTGCCATTTTTTAGCGCAGAAAATAGCATATTCCATTTGTTTAGAAACAAAAAGATTAATGCAAAACCAACTACACCTGTAATAACCCTAATTTGAACCGATGCAACCACATCGTAGGTTTGCATCCCGAATTTGCTTAGCACCAAACCGCCAGCTTGTCCTAACGCTCCGCCAAAAGCAAGCAGCAAACCACCAATAGGATAGTTGAATTTTATTTTACGCCCATTTCCATTTTCGTCAGGAATTTCTCTCTTCAAAATTACCAAAGCAATCCCAATAAAAATTAAAAGCATCCCAACACCCTGCTTACCCGTTAATGTTTCGCCCATTGTAAACCAACCAATAGCGGCAGCCATTGGAGGTGCCAACGACATAATCAACATCGATATGCGTGCGTTAAGCACTACGTAAGATTGGAAAAGAAATAAATCGCCCAAAACAAAACCAACCAGTCCCGAAATTGAAAGCCAAATCCACTGATGCGTACCCGCGTCGGTGGGGATGGAACACCACGTACCGCC
>WBUV01000179.1 GCA_008933525.1 Bacteroidales bacterium
CTTTTACCTAGTTGCCAAAGTGGCGGGTTGGTTAAAGTTGGTTATTTTCAAGGGTAATTTTAAATAGTTCCTTTTTTATATTTAATGATGCCAGCGGCATCAATTGTTTGTAGAAATTCTTTGTCAATACAAATTATTCGACTCCTGCCGGAGTCGAATTTCCAAATACGCTTGTAGCTATAAATATTCAATCCCTTTGGGTTTCTGAATTAGGTATATATTTCGCTACCCTGTAGCTCAATCGTTCAGATGTAAATCGCTTTTCTATAAATATTTCGCCGCTAAGCGGCTAATAATTAGCAGCAGAGCTGCGCTACACTTGTAGCAAATGATTAATCACACAAACATAAGCTCCAGCGGAGCGGAACATCACATATAGTTCTTAAAATAATAGTTTTGGAGGATATAAATTATACTTACCATACAAGAATGACTCCTAATCCAACTTTTTTAAGAGCACTAAGTTGCTGCTCCAGTAGATAGTAAAGGCAATTAGTCCAGTTAGGAAAACTGCAAGGAGTTCTCCTATACCCAAATTGCGTTCCCAGAATAAATAGGCAAATACTAGTCCCCCAATAAGGCTAACCAGTGCAGTAAAGGGAATAATGGACAGTCCAACAACCTTATTGTTTTTCGCAAACCTTTTCCATATAGGCAGAACAATATAGTACTGAACAATTACCGCTCCAAAAAATGATATTGGCAGAAAGTATTTAAGCAGATCGGCATCCTTTGCTACAAAACTTAATTCACCGTAGATGGCGAATTTAATTACCACCAAAAGGAAGAGCACGTTGAATATTCCTATCATTACCGGAATGGTTGTTTTTGCAATTATCTTTTTCATTTTTAGAGGATTTTATTCTAAAAACGCTATCATTTGAAGTTTATTATCTAGATATTTATTTACAACCGCCTCAAGGGTTCTTAAGCATGGTTCTTGTTAAATAAACATTTTGAACTAGATGTAATTCACACAAAATCATCAAATTCGTAAATGTTTTAAAAAAATATTTACGAATTTTGTAACCAATTGCTCAAGGGGAGCATCTTAACCTTGAACTTAAAAATTTAATTATGGAAGAAGTTATTGCAATTTTTATTCCAATTGTAGCAATTATTGTTTCAGGCGGAGCTCTAGTATATGCTCTATGGGCACAAAACCGTGAGCGTATGGCGATGATTGAAAAAGGTATGGATGTTAGCGAGATTTACAAGAAACGTCCAGGAAATCCTAACTCTGCTGCAAAGTGGGGATTCCTTTTGGTAGGCGTTGCTTTAGGGTTGATTATTGGTGCAATTCTAATTCACTACACAGCCCTTTCTGAGCCAGCAGTAATGTTTTCGACAATTTTCTTGTTTGGTGGTTTAGGATTATTGATTTACTACTTTACTATTGGTAAAAAGAATGGTAAACCCGAGTAGTTCGTTTACTAAGGGAAATCAACAGGAAGTATTGGAATACCCATCGTTCGATGCTGTTTTTAAGGAGTATCAGAATATGGTGTATTCCATTGCTTTTCGTTTTACTGGTAATAGGGACGATGCTTTAGAGGTTGCACAGGAATCATTCATTAGAATTTATAAAGGGTTACCAAATTTCAGGGGTGAAAGTAAACTATCAACGTGGATTTATAGAATCACAGTAAACCAAGCATTGATGCATAAGCGGAGTAGCAGAACTTTTGTAGATTTACCAGAGATATCAGATGATCAGGTTTACTTTGGTGGAATTGCAAATGCTATAGAGATATTGGGTGTTGAGGATAGAAAGCATTTTGTTACAAAAGCATTGGAACAACTGGGCGAGATGGATAGCGCCATTCTAATGCTTTACTATATTGAAGATCAGAGTGTGGATGAGATTGCGCAGATTATGCAGTTAACCCAATCGAATGTTAAGATTAAGCTTTTTAGGGGACGAAACAAGCTACACGAAAAGTTAACCGAGATGTTGAACGTTGAAGTAAAAAACTTACTATGAGCACGGTGAATAATAAGGACAGAGAGTTAAGTCGGATTCTTAACTACGGAATGGCTGAAGCACCCAGCGAGTTAGAACTTATGGTTAAGAAAAGAATTGCAGAGGAATCCGCTGTTCAACCCAAGCATAGCTATATGGGAATTATTGCTGGCTGGGTGCCCGCTGTAATAAGTATAGTAGGTCTTATTTTTGGAATTATCACCTCAATCTTTGTTTTATTTCCACAGTTTAGTAGTGCGCTCAAACTCGTAAGTAAAGTGTTGACCTTTATTTTGAGCCCAACCGTGATGATGATTGCACTATCTGTTATACTTTTAATTTTGATCGATACAATTCTCGAAAAAAGAGTTGGAAAGTCTGCCGTTAAGTTTGGATAATTATTCGTTTAGGTTTTCTGCATTAAGATATTTTTCAAGTATTTCAGCGGTTTTTTCAATTGCATTATTGCAAACCCTGTCGAATAAGCCAGTATCGTTGGCTATTGCGTATTCGTCGGGATTGCTCAGGTCAATTCTAAGAATTGCGGAACACTGTGCGCTACCAATTGCCTGCTCACATTCAGTAATAAACTCACCAGTTATCAAGTTTGCCCTACTTTTTTTCTCCAATTCGCCATGCTTGGCATTACCATATTTTAGTCCTATAATAATTGCACCTGCATTAATTGCTCCACATATATACTGTTTTCGGCCTACACCTCCACCTAGACTGGCACCAATCTTAAAGCACTCCTCTTCCGATAGTCCAACCATTGGGCCGTATACTGCCAATATTGATTGTGCACACGATGCGCTTTCCATAAAGTATTTAATTGCACGTTCACGATTATTCATATCGATAATTTATTAATGTTGAAAAAGTATTAATTTTACTTTGAAAAGTAGAGGTTTCATTTAATAATCTGCTTAATTGGAATAAACAAAAAATATCGTTGTCTGAGCCTAGTCATATTATAGGATATAAACATAACAAATAATATCTTACATCAATAATAATGTCCTACATAAATGATTTTAACCTTATGAAAAAAATTGCACTAATTTGTTTTATATGGATTTTTCTAAATCCTATGTTTGTTTTTAGCCAGCAAGAGAACAACGCATCGTCCGTGAATCTTGGAATTGGACTTGGAATCGATTATGGTGGTTTATTTGGTGCTCGTTTAACAGTACTTCCTACCGAAAATGTAGCACTTTTTGGATCGTTTGGGTATAATCTGATTGGCATTGGATTTAATGCTGGAGGAACTTTTAGGATATCGCCCACCAAAAACGTATGTCCTACAGTTGGATTGATGTATGGCTATAATGCTGTTATCAAGATTGTAGGTGCTGAGGAGTATAATAAAACATACTATGGCCCAACAATAAGCTTAGGCCTCGAATTTAGGCCTCAACGGAAAGGATATTGGAATATAGAACTTTTGTTACCATTCAGATCCAAAGCATATAAAGATGATCTCGACGATTTAAAGAATGATCCTGCCATCGAACTCAAATCGGAACCATTGCCAGTAGGATTTAGCGTTGGTTATCATTTTTGGCTATAGTATTACAAGTTTTTTGGAGGCTTGCTATTTAACATTTTGGCATCCAATATTGTTATACTATTTTTACAAAAAAAACTAAACGTAATGAACTTTGATATTATAGTTATTGGAAGCGGGCCCGGTGGTTATGTGGCCGCAATTAGAGCAAGCCAACTTGGAATGAAGGTGGCTGTTGTAGAAAAGGAAAACCTTGGCGGAATTTGCCTTAACTGGGGTTGTATTCCTACTAAAGCCCTTTTAAAGAGCGCTCAGGTTTTCGAGTATGCTTCGCATGCTGCTGACTATGGCGTACTTGCTGCTGATGTTAATCCAGATTTTGAGAAGATGGTAGCGCGCAGCCGTGGAGTTGCCGATGCCATGAGCAAGGGTATTCAGTTCCTTTTCAAGAAGAATAACATAACTGTAATTAACGGTTATGGTAAATTAAAAGATAACCATACCGTTGCTGTTACTGCAGCAGATGGAACTATTGCTGATTATACTGCAAATCATATCATACTTGCAACAGGAGCCCGCTCACGCGAATTACCTAACTTGAAGCAGGATGGCGTTAAGGTTATTGGCTATCGCCAAGCTCTTACACTTCCTAAGCAACCCGCATCGATGGTTGTTGTTGGTTCTGGAGCAATTGGTAGTGAGTTTGCTTACTTCTACAATGCCATAGGAACCAAAGTTACCTTGGTTGAGTATCTTCCTAACATTGTTCCTTTGGAGGACGAGGAGGTTAGCAAAACACTTGAGCGTGCATTCAAGAAGGCTGGTATAACAGTTAAAACAGAGGCTTCAGTAGAATCCGTTGATACTACAGGCGACCTTTGTAAGGTAAATATTCAAACCAAGAAAGGCGTTGAAGTTGTGGAGGCAGAGGTTGTTCTTTCTGCAGTTGGTATTGCTCCGAATATTGAAAATATTGGACTTGAGGAGTTAGGTATTATTGTGGAGAAGGGCAGAGTTAAGGTTGATGAGTTTTACCGTACAAATGTTGAAGGAGTTTACGCCATTGGCGATATAGTTCAAGGTCCTGCATTAGCACACGTAGCATCGGCCGAGGGAATTGTTTGTGTTGAGAAGATTGCAGGTCAAGATCCTCATCCTGTCGATTACAAAAATATTCCTGGCTGTACCTACACAACACCTGAGGTTTCGTCGGTTGGTATGACGGAGAAAGCAGCGAAAGAGGCAGGTTACGAGATTAAGGTTGGCAAATTCCCATTCACCGCATCGGGAAAAGCCACTGCAGCGGGAATGCGCGATGGTTTTGTAAAGTTGATTTTCGATGCTAAGTACGGCGAACTTTTAGGTGCTCACATGATTGGCGGAAATGTTACCGAGATGATTGCCGAGCTTGTTGTTGCCCGCCATTTAGAAACTACAGGGCACGAGCTTATCAAGAGTATACACCCACACCCAACCATGAGTGAGGCTGTTATGGAAGCCGCTGCTGCAGCATATGGCGAGGCAATTCATATCTAAGAGACTAGAAATACATGAATAAAGCACTCATCTCGAGATGAGCGCTAGCAAAACAAAAGAGCGGGGAAACCCGCTCTTTCTGTATCAATCCATCTGTATTTTTTTAAGGAATGTTGATCCAAATCTGTAACCATCCTGAGTTTTAACCAATACAAACTTCCAACCATCAGGTGTGGTGGCTTCAACAAACGAGGATTTTTGTTCCATATCCACATCCTTGGTATCCTTTTGTAGCCTTTTCATCAGCATAATAAGTAGTTCTCTCTGCGAATCTGTCGCAAACACTGGAACATCTTTGAGTTGATTACTTTTTTCAAGGAATGTTATTCTTCCAAGATTGTAGGGGTCGAACAGGCATAACTCGCTGGCAAATTTTAAATCGTTCTTATTTTCCAAACACTCTAGTGCCTTATTTACCAGTAGCGATAGCGAATCTATTTTTATTTTTGTTTGAAATTTTAAACCTAAATTCTCCACAGTTTTTGAGGGGAGTTGGCTGTATGATTGTTTGTGACTAATTCCGAAGGTGAAGATAGGTTTATCAAAAAGGTTAATAGAGATATTGTTGGAACGTCTCAGAAAAATTGTATCACCATAGTTTTGTTCGAGATTTATCTTGAAAACAGCAGAGTAGTCAATATCACTTGGATTAGCCTTAAAATACAGCGTTCGGTTATGGATAAACTGAGGAATAACGCTTAACTCTTTATCTGATTTTACAGTTCGGTAGGTTTGTATTAAACTATCGTCATCAATGTTAATCTTTGCATAATGATTGAATGATCTTTTTAGAGAATCGTTATACGATGCAACATTTATCCATAGTTCATCATACTTTTCATCTTTAAAAACTGTACAGTTGTAAAATCCTTTAGAATACCCTTTAAAGTATTTTTTTAACTCGGAGTTTATTTCAATTGTTTTTTTTACTTTGAGATCTTCATCATAAACAGTCAAGGTTTGCTCTTTTACCTTAAAGAATAAATATTGGTTTTTGAAACGAAAAATATAGCAGCCAAAATTGTATTTTCCATCATCGTTGATTTCTTCATGTTCTATTTCGGAGGGAACTCCATCTTTATCCTGTTTTACTAGTATGTTTTTTATTTTAGCCTCTTTAATTACTTTTCCTTTTCCATCGGTAGTTGTTGAAGGGTATGTCCAAAGAGTATACAACCTGCTATCATTGCGTTTTACGAACGACACCGTGGTCCATTCCCCATCATACTTTCCATACTTTTTATTAATGGTTTCTGGAATTATGTTTTTTGTTTCGATTGGTACCAACTCATAGTTAATTTTCCCGTTGTTAACATTTGCACAAAAAAAGAAGTTAGCAAACATCGATTTTTCTACTTTCCCAAAAACTATTTTTCCAGAGTCTGGTAGTGCGTAAATCTGTGTTCCATGAAATAAATGAAAAGGAGTTGTGAGTTTCCATGCAAAAACATTTTTCCCCTTTTCATCCTTTCCTGGAGAAAAACGCACATTTCGTACTTTGATTTTTCCATCTCTTTCGAAATCCCACTCATCCTGTATTAAGTGGTTATTATTATCGATAAGGTAAAGCTTTGCACCTGTCTGGGTGAAAATTAAGGAGTAGTCGTCGAAAACAGCAATTTTATCTATAGAGAATCCTGTGCTTGCGTAATGGAGTTGAACCTGAGGGTTAATTTCCACAAAATCGCGGATGGTTGGGTCAATAATTAGTTCGTTAATATCTTGGGCTGTAGATGGCTTTAAGGTTGCTAAAAGACCTAGAAACAAAAGGGCAAGTGTTTTTTT
>WBUV01000180.1 GCA_008933525.1 Bacteroidales bacterium
ATGTTAGGGGGGGGTGGGTAAAGTGCGAGGTTGGCCATACCGAGAGCCATATTTTCTGCAAAGTTTCCGATTCAGGAATTGGTATTAATGAGGAGGATTTATCAAAACTTTTTCAGGAATTTACTCGAATTAAGAATCCTCAAAGCAAAAATGTTAGCGGAAGTGGATTAGGGTTGTCGATTGTGAAGAAGATTATGGAACTTTATAGCGCAGAGGTTAAGGTTGAAAGTAAATCCGGTGAGGGTTCGTCATTTACTCTTTTATTTCCTATTGCAAACTCTAATATTGCTAACGAAGGAATCTAAAATTGAATTTGTGTTGTAAATTTGTAAAACTATTTAAAACAAAAGGTAAAACTCAACTGTATGAAGTTACCCGAAAAAACAGTAGAACGTTTAAGCGAATACCGAAGAACTCTCTATAATTGCTTAGCTAAAGGCAAAACACACATTTACTCGCACGAGTTGGCAGGTTTGCATAATATTACGGCCGTTCAGGTGCGACGCGATTTAATGCTCATTGGCTATTCTAGCCTTAAAAAGAAAGGTTACGATGCTCAGGAGTTAATCAACGTAATCGGCGGATTAATCGACCACGAGGAGAGTTTAAGTGTTGCTGTGGTTGGCATGGGAAACCTTGGTAGAGCAATAACTGCATACTTCAATGGAAAGCGTCCCAAGTTGAATATTGTTGCCGCATTTGATGTCGACCCCAATAAGGTTAATAGGGTTGTTGCGGGTGTTAATTGTTATCATATGAAAGATTTAGGCGATGTGGTTAAGCGAAGCAATATTTCAATTGCAATAATTGCTGCACCACCGGACTCTGCCGCAACAGTTGCAGAACTATTGGTTAATGCTGGGATTAAAGGAATCCTTAATTTCACTACAGTTCCAGTAAATGTTCCCGAATCAATATACCTTGAGGAATACGATATGATTACATCGTTGGAGAAAGTGGCTTACTTTGTAAAGAATAATTAGTTGTGACTACGATTTAATTGAGATATTCTGGGGAACCCCAGAATATTTTTTTTTCATAAAGATTTTTCTACTTTTATTGGATAATATTTTATTGATGAAGGTCCATTACGGTTTCGATGATTTGGGTTCAATCAAAAATCCTGTGGTTACCACAGGGTCTTTTGATGGAGTTCATATTGGACATAAAACAATCATCAATAGAATTAATGAAATTGCTCGCAATATTGATGGGGAGTCGGTATTAATTACCTTCCATCCTCATCCACGTAAAGTTCTTTACCCCGAAACCGAAGGAAAAAAGTTGCTTTTTATTCTTTCGCAGCGCGAGAAAATAGATTTACTCAGCAAAGCGGGACTCGACCATTTGATAGTTGTGAAATTTACCCTTGAGTTCTCCAAAGTTTCATCATTAGAATTCATTAAAGCCTACTTGATGGAAAAACTACACGCAAAATTCATTGTAGTTGGATTTAATCATCACTTTGGGCATAATAGGGAAGGGGATTATGAAGAATTACGGAAGTTGAGCAATGAGTATGGATTTGGTGTGGAGGAAATTCCCGAGCAGGATATTCAGCAGGAAACCGTTAGTTCAACAACAATTAGGAAAGCATTGATGGAAGGTCGCATTCAGCGTGCAAATGCTTACCTCGATCATCAGTATATTATTATAGGTTCGTTGGGAAAAGGAACGCATTTTTTTAATCAGGTCGATTTTCCTACGCTAACAGTTCAGATAGATGAAACCGGTAAACTTATTCCACCCGAAGGAATTTACGCTGTAACCTTGGAGTGGAATAGCTCTAGCTATAGGGCAATGCTAATTGTTTGGTCGAACCATCCAACGGGCGAGTCTGAGGTAATTGACCGTAATGTTGAGTTACACATTCTGGACTTCAGTGGAAAATTTTACAACGATGATGCTAAATTATACTTCCACAAGCGCATTACAGGAGGAATAGATGTGAACAATGCCCAGCGCTTGAAACATCAACTTCAGGAAGCGGCCAAGTTGGTTGATGAGTTAATTTTTTAACGGTACTGATTTTTATCAACTTTACATATTGATTCTTTACTATATCTTTGTCAATATAAAATCGTACAAAAAGTATTGATATTATTTCTGTATCTGAGAATGTGATTTTTTTGCTTTCGAGGATTCAGTTTACAAAATCCGACCCAGAGGAAATTCTGATGGAGAAGAGAATTGAAATGAAACCTTGTTTGGATAAGTTTTATGCTTTAAATCGACTAACGTTGATTTAATTATTCTCTTTTAACAGATTTCGTTTAGGAAGATTTTGTTCTATCAACATCAATATTGATGTTGATTTTCAGATGAATTTAAAATTTTAAACGAAATACTTATCTATATGAAGTTCACTCCTGAAAAGTACCGAATTCCCGACGAGAGAATGAAACCATTCATCGATACCGATGAGATTTGGGAATTCATTAACAACGCTAAACCGACTAAAGAGCGGGTAAGGGAAATTATTGCCAAATCGCTCGATAAAAACCGACTCAACCTAGAGGAGGTGGCAATCCTTGTAAATACAACCGATCCTGAATTGGTTGAGGAAATTCTTCAAGGTGCACGCACTCTTAAGGAGCGTGTTTACGGAAATAGAATAGTGCTTTTTGCTCCACTTTACATTGGTAACAAATGTACAAACAACTGTAAGTATTGTGGCTTCCGTTCGTCGAACAAGGAGGCAGTTCGAATGACCTTGTCCGACGAGGAAATTGTTCGTGAGGTTGAGGCGTTGGAGGAGAACGGACAGAAAAGATTAATCCTAGTTTATGGAGAGCATGCACATTATTCGCCGGAGTACATAGCTCATACTGTTAAGTTGGTATATGGAATTAAGAAGAACAATGGCGAGATTCGTAGGGTAAACATTAATGCTGCGCCTTTAGATATGGAAGGCTTTAGGGTTGTTAAGGATTCTGGAATAGGGACCTATCAGGTTTTTCAGGAGACATATCACCCCGAGGCTTATAGTTGGTATCACCCTACAGGAAAAAAGCGGGATTATGAGTGGCGATTAACATCGCTCGATAGAGCACAGGAAGTTGGATTAGATGATGTTGGTATAGGTGCATTATTTGGTTTATACGATTGGCGTTTCGATGTGCTTGCGCTGGTGCGACATACAAACCATCTGGAGGCTTGCTATAATGTAGGGCCGCATACAATTTCTTTCCCAAGAATTAAATCTGCCTCGGGATTAGATATTACGGATAAGTACTTTGTGTCCGATGACGATTTTGTTAAGTTGGTTGCAATCCTACGTCTTGCAGTTCCGTATACAGGGATGATTCTTACCGCCCGAGAACCTGTTGAGATTCGCCGTCAGGTTATCCAGTTTGGAGTTTCGCAAATTGATGGAGGAACAAAGTTGGAGTTGGGCTCATACTCCGATTCAAACAATGAGAAGCAGGATTTGACCAAGGAGCAGTTCCAAATTAACGATAACCGTTCTCTTGCCGAGATTATTGATGAACTCGTGGATAACGATTATATACCATCGTTCTGCACAGCGTGTTACCGTTTGAATAGAACTGGAGAACACTTTATGGAATTCTCCGTTCCCGGTTTTATCAAGCGTTTTTGCACACCTAATGCACTGCTCACTTTAACTGAGTATTTGGTTGATTATGCAACGCCGGAGATTAAGGAAAAAGGGTATAAGTTGATTGACAAAACGCTTAATGATATTAGCGGACATCAAAATATCGATGAAGTAAAGCGTAGAATAGAGCGAATAAAGGCAGGGGAGAGAGATTTGTACTTTTAGTTGAAACGAACAAGGATTAACTATTCCGTTAATCCTTGTTTTGATTTTACTACCAGCCTGGTAAGAAATTGATACCCCAGTTGGCCGATTTAAAACCTCCCAGTTGGAAAGGAATTGCATAGTATGGTTCTAAAACCAACATCCCGAAAAGATTTATTCTTAAACTTAATCCGGTACTTACGAAAGGAATTCTTTGATTTATGTTGTCAGGAGTCCACTTTAGCGTTGGCTTGTACTCCTTCGTCCATGCTATTCCTGCATCCGCAAAAAGTGCTAGTTCGGTAAAAAATGCTCCAGATTTGAAAACGGTTAATCGCTCGGGTCCGGTAAATGGCAATCTAATTTCAAAATTAACAATTGCCATTTGATTACCCGTTAATTGATTTATATTTACGTTACCTGTCTGGTTGTAGTCCATAAAAGCATTACTATCATATCCTCTAACATACCACGGGTAACCAATGTAAAGTGGGTAAAGAATATTATCGGCTATTGAAGTTCCAAATCGTCCGTAATATATTCCTCGCATTGCAAAGCTTAATGGCTTAACAAAAATATATTTTCGTATATCAATCAATCCACCCCAATAGTTATAATCTCCCAATGTTCTATCGGCTTGTATTCTGGCTCTATTTCCCCTCATTGGCGATGCTAGTCCAAAATCTGAATTGTCGAAAACATAAGCGAGGTTAGTCCGTTGAAGCCAAAAGCCGGGAGGCGAATCTCCTTTGTTTCGGTCAGCACCTAAATAATACCCATTTAAGTAATAATTTGAGTAAACATCAACTCTGTAATAGTAACGTGCCATTGAGGCTCCCACCTCAAATCGTTGCGTTTGAGACAGCGGGAAGTAGGTCATTCCTCCAAACGAGGTTTCAAACATTCGATAGTAAATAATCTGAAAATCTTCAATAATAACTTGCTGTCCATCCATCGTTCGGTGGAGAGTATCGTATCCATACTGTCCAAAAGAGTAAGGTATGTGCGATGCTGTTACGCCCCAGGATATATATTTCTTTTGTTGAAGATATGTAAGTTGGCCTCCAAAGTCATAAACTTCACCGTTTAGAGCTAGTCCTGTGTAGAACATATTACTTCCGGTTATATCACTAAAAAGCATTTCAACGCCACCTGCCATTCCAGTACCTCCATAAGCATTTGTGCTTACGCCCATTCCGATATTGGATATGTAATCGAGTTTAAATTTGGGTTTAAAGCTTATAGTTTTAAAAGAATCGATTAAATGCTTTGGATAATTGTTGTTTGCTAAGTTTTTATCAACTAATCCCTCTACCGATCGGTTAAGAGGAGGAAGTATTGATGCATAAAAATCAACAAAGTATGGATCGACCTTTACTGGTTTAAAATCAATTGTGTCGGCTGTATAAATAGAGTATTTGCTTTTGTAGAAGTGCGAATAACAAATCTCATCATTTTCATGAGCTACGCTCATTGCTGGGGCTAGAGGTGTCATGCCAGAAATTCCGGTTAGAATTCTGGTTAGGCGATATGTTTCATTAGTTTCTTTATTGAATTTAAATAGATTCCTGTAACCATCAGAATTCGATAAAAAATAGATATGCTTATTATCGCCTGAAAACATAGGGTTTAAGTTATCGGCTCCTGGGAATATATCGTATACAGTTACTACTTTATCTACAGTGCTTAGAGTTGCTATGTTATAACCTATACTCTTAGAATTGTTGATCAAATCTCGTGGCGAAGGTTTATCTGTTGAATATACTACGTATTCTCCGTTTGGCGACCATGCTGGGTGAATGTTGCACCAGGGGTCGTTAGTCATTTGTGTTACTTGGTTAGTTATAATATCGACTATGTAAAGGTCGTTAACTCCATTCACTAAACCAGATACAATTATGCTGCGACCATCGCTCGACCATGCCGGATAGTTAAAAGATGGCACACCTGGTATTGAAATTTCCTTCACTAGTTTTTCATCAAATACGTCTATAATCAACAGCTTATTTTTTCCCTTACTGAATGCTACAAATGCAAATTGTCGACTGTCGGGCGACCATGTTCCCGCCGATTCAATAAAATTCAACGCATCAATTTCATTCTCATGCACAACGCTCGATAATCTACGGATAATTTTTCCGCTTGTAGCGTGGGCTAAAAACAGGTCAATTGAGAACAAGTCTTTTTCGGAGTAGAAAGCAACATATCTTCCATCGGGGCTAACTGCTGGGGAGATGTTTATTTCACCTGCATTGCGTTCAAAAAGAATTCTAGTACCAGAAGGGTCTTCAACGCTGTCGGGCATGATATTTTTGAAATAATCAAAATATACAGATTTCCATAGCGATGAAAATGATTTTTCATCGAGGCCAATATGCCGTCTAAGAGCCATATCATAACCCCGCTTTGCCGTTTCTTTAAATATTGGATTAATTAAACTGTCACCAAAAGTTCTTCCAATAAACGACCAAAAAGCATGTCCCCATCTATAGGGAAAGTACTTGTTTGGATAATAGGTCATATCCTCTAATGTGGGGAAATTATCGTTTATTACCGCATCTCTCATCCACATGGCGGTTTGGTAATCATATGTTCCCAAGGAAAGGTATTCTGCCATCCCTTCGACCATCCAGAGGGGTAGGTTTCTAACGGAGTTAAGCGATGTTGAATCGCCCTCTATTAAAGAATTGAACTGGAAAGCATGAACCAATTCGTGCCCAAGAACATGATCGGTTTGACTCCATGTTTCTGTAATAGGCATAACCACCCTGTTCTTTAATGCCTCGGTAACACCCCCGGTACCAACTCCTATTGATCCGGAAATTGCGGTTGTTTGTTGAAAATCTGCGTGATTATTATAGAACAGAATTGGATTTCTTTTCTTTATAGAGTCTCTGAATACCTGATAGTGTCTATCGTACCATTTTTCAGCCGAAAGAGCAATTACATCCCTTAAACTATCATTTTTTAAATAATGGTAGATTTCATAGTTCGGTGT
>WBUV01000540.1 GCA_008933525.1 Bacteroidales bacterium
GTCCCGAAGGATAGGTTCTTTAACTATCTAATGATTAATCATAAAGGATTTACCTATGTTAATAGGAGGGAAGGAAAGGATATTTGGCATTCGCTTTACGAATTTCCTCTCATTGAGACTCAAACTCAAGTTTCACCTGAGGAATTAATCCAACTCAATGATTGGAAAGAGTTTCTAGGTAAAGGTGATGTGAAGATTCTGAGTATCTCGGAACCAATAAAACATCAACTAAGCCATTTAACACTGTATGCCCGATTTGTAATTATTGAGGTAGATAAGGTTACCTATAAGATTAAATCGGATTATAGAAAAGTGTCGATAAGTAATTTGCACGAACTATCAGTCCCTCGATTAATTGATTTATATTTGGCTGCCGAACCGACAGAAAAGTATTTTCGGAAAAAATAATCAACCCCACGAAACTATGTTGAGTAACTTAATCGCTCATTAACATAATTATCCAATTCGAAAAAAATCAACCAAATTGAATTAACATTCAGCAAAATTTATTAACTTAGTTATCAAATCTTTAAACTTATAATTTATGTCAGTAAACAAAGTTATTCTTGTAGGGAATGTAGGTAAAGACCCCGAAGTACGTCACCTTGAAGGAGGAACAACTGTTGCTCGTTTCCCATTAGCTACCAATGAAACCTATACCGACAAATCCGGTAAAAAGGTAACTCAAACCGAATGGCATAATATTGTTGTTTGGAGAGGTTTGGCTGATGTAGCAGAGAAGTATGTAAAGTCAGGCAAACTTCTTTTTGTTGAAGGTCGTATTCGATCTTCATCGTACGACGACAAAGATGGAAACAAGCGTTATACAACCGAAATTGTTTGCGAAAACTTCCGATTTTTAGGACCAAATCAGGGGCAACAAGAATCTGGATCCTATGTTGAACAAGCATCAAGCCCTAAATCGAGCCTTGCCGATGCAGAGAATAGCATTCCTGAGCCAGGCGACGATCTGCCTTTCTAATTGTTCGTAACTAGAAATAACAAAGCCGGAGGCATATCGATGCGCGCCGGCTTTGTTGTTTAAAAGCGATATGTTGATAAGAATGCACTTTTTTTGTTATTTTTACAATTCTTTGAAACCTCGATTGTTTACTAATTGAATTTGATTTGGAACCTATTATTGATCAGTTTCTCAACTATTTGAATGGAATTGGATATTACCCGGTAACCTTGGGTGTTGTTATGAGTATTCTAATTCTTATAATTTTACTTTTGATTTCTGGATTGTTGAGTGGAACTGAGGCCGCCTACTTTTCTTTATCTCCATCTGAAATTGACAAAATTGAACGGAACTCACATAAAGCCGACAACTATGCCCTTAAGAATATTGAGGACTCCGAAAAACTACTGGCTTCCGTTCTAATTGGG
>WBUV01000181.1 GCA_008933525.1 Bacteroidales bacterium
ATCATAAACAATGAAATCTTTATTTTGTTGATCGCAAAATTAATCTTCGCAATAAAGAAAGAATATGCAATTTATTAAAATTTATTTGACAAACGACAATTTATAGTTGATTTTAATCAATTTTCGATTAACAAAATGCTGTTTTAAAAAGACTTATCAATTTCAAATTTTCTTGAAGTTTTGACAAAAGAAATTCCTATTTTATCTCCTAAGCAGTAAAGAATTTCATCTTGTAAAACAAAGCAATCGATAAACCATTGTCAATTAAGCAAATCATCATTGCTCAACAAATAAATTTCACTTAGGGTTAAAAACATTTCAAAACGTTGAGTTAACTCTTTCAGGTCTGGCGACTCTGAGATGTCTTTAATAGCCGATAAATAATTACAGACGGAAGGTAATTCAAGTTAAAAAGAAGCAGCAGAGCTTCGGTATAACTGTAAACCTTTCGAAAGCAATACAGGAAAGCTCCAGAGGAGCGAAATCTTAATGTAGATATCCCTTAGACAGACAATAAAAAAAGCCCCCAGAGGGGGCTTTTAATGTAATGTATCGATTGGGTAATTAGTACTCCTTAATTAACTTACGAAGCACAGATTCACCCTTCTTAGTGGTAAACTTAACAAGGTAAATTCCGCGAACCAACTCCTGAGTATTGATATAATTCTCTCCAGTAATAGTTCTATCCATAACAACCTGTCCAATAATTGAAGTAACAGTTACACGTGCAACATCGGCACCCTCAAACCTAATCTCGTTAGTGAATGGGTTAGGATAAGCAACAAATGTAGCGAACGGATTAACTGTAGCAGATGTATTAATAGAAACATCGCTTGCATCGCGAGGAAGAACCTTGAATTCACTGTAGCTAAAGTCAATTACACCAGTAATATCGTAACGAGTACCTTGTGCTGGAGTGTACTTGTACAAGAAATCGTCAATATTCATAGTGTTAGTACCATCGCTAACGGTAAACATTCCATTACCTGCATCAACAACTGTACACTCAACGTTTGTGATCTTCACAAGCATACCCTCGTAAGCCTCAGTTTTAGCATCGGCAATTCCAATTGAAGCTACAGCGGGTAAAGTACCTGCACCAAGGTTATTAAGCGCGGTAATGGTTTTTAACTCAGTCAGGTTGTAATACTCATCAACAGTAGCAAATAACTCAACGCTATCGCCAACGGCAACAGTATAGCTGTTATTTACTCCGTAAACATAAATACCGCCCCAAGGTTGAGTTCCATCTTGTAACCACATATTAAAACTACTTGTACCAGTTTTCATAGCAGTTACAACACCTTTAGTTCTAACTTGCTGACCTTTCAATGGAGAATCGCCAGAAGCGTCGGTAGTGTACTGAATATCGTGAATAGAAGTTAAAGCAACATCTGGAACAGATACAGTTACAGTCCAAACCTTTGTGCTAGCATCCTGAGCAGTAACAGTGTACTCAACTGGATTAGTGAAATCCTGAGCAACACCCGAAGCTGGATTAATATTAGCACCTGCTGATACAGCAATAGTTGGGGTTAAACTTGTAACATCGGTTCCAAAAGGCATAACTACGGCAACAGTTCCAGCAGCTGCATTGATATCAACTGAAGTTTGATTAGGAATGCTGAACGAAGTAATGTCCTTCTGACTACTAATAGTAGCAGATACAGTAACAGTTACAGTCCATGTTTGTGTAGTACCATCCTGAGCAGTTACTGTGTAAACCACAGGATTTGTGAAATCTTGTGCAGCACCTGAAGCAGGGTTAATTGTAGCAAACTTCGAAACAGTAATTGTTGGAACTAGAGCAGTAACAGCTGTACCATTTAAAACTTCAATGCTAACTGTATGAGCAGTTGCATTAATAGTAGCAGGTGCAGTTTGAGCAGCAAAAGCAAAAGTTAGAATATCATTATCTGAACTCTTGTTGATATGCCATCCTAAGAATGCAAATCGATCTTGAGGATAAACAACCCATTGTGATGTTGCAGCATCGGTACCTGCAGATGCAGTCCAATCGGTAGTTCCTATAGTTACATTGTCCTTACGAACAAGTGTATGATTTAGGGTTGCGTTAGCAGTTCCAGCAACAGCCCATCCATCGCCAGGATCGGTACCAGTTACAACACCAACAACGTCAATTAGATCATTACCTTTGAATAATCCAATAGGATCATCACCATTGAAATAAACAATAGTTCCGGCTGCATCAATATAATCGGCAACACTCTTAACGGAATCAACAGCACTTGTATGAGCAACAACATACACATCGCCAGGCTCAAGTGTTCCTGTTAATGGAAGGTTTGTGCTATAATCGGCGCCATTAGTTCCTTTCTTCAAACTATACTGAGTTAAATCGATAGTTGTGTTTGTTGGATTGTAAATCTCAATTGCTTTATTATTGCTTCCTCCCTCAATATATTCACTGATAAACAGATCCATTGGAGGTGCTACATTTAGAGTAATGGTGTATGTTTTAATGGTAGTTCCATCCTGTGCTGTAACAACAACCTTATAACCACTAGCTAAGTCGGTAGCAACTGTAGTGCCATCGGCTTGGTAGGTTTCAAATGTTGCACCAGTAGCAGGTGTTAGGTTACCCTCAAACGTAGCCAAAGTTTCGTTGTAAGGAACATTGGTAATAGTGTTATCGGTACTGTTTACAGTGTAAACTGCCGATGTAATTGTAGCATCAGCACTTGGAGCTTCGGTAGTAATTGTAACAGTCCAATCAACAACGGTTGTACCATCCTCAGCTGTAACATTGTAAACAACAGGGTTTGTAAAGTCGTTAGCAGTAACACCGCTTTGTTGAGCAACGCCATTAACCTTAGCAGTTGCAGCAGGCGAAAGTGTATATGTTGCCACAAGTGCAGTTAAATTGGTACCGTAAGGTAAAGTAGCAGCAACTGTTTGGTTTGTTCCATTAACTGTTGCATTAACACCCGACACAGTATAGGTTAATATGTTAGCGGCGGTGCTTAATACAGTATTCAAAGTAACCGTGTAGGTTTTCTTTGTAGTGCCATCCTGAGCAGTAACAATTACCTTGTAACCTGTAGCCAAGTTAGTAGCAACGGTTGTACCATCGGCTTCGTAGGTTTCGAATGTTGCGCCTGCAGCTGGTGTTAAGTTACCCTCGAAAGTTGCAAGGGTTTCAGTAGCAGGAACATCGGTAATAGTATTATCGGTGCTATTTACAGTGTATACGGTTGATGTAACTGTAGCATCGGTACTTGGAGCCTCAACGTTGAACAGAACGGTATAGTTCTGGGTTGTAACTCCATCCTCAGCAGTAACAGCAATTGTAGTAGTTCTATCAGCAGCAGTTGCACTAGTTACATCGGCAGCTGGAGTTACCACTGCATCGGCATCGGCATCGGTTGTGTTTACAGTTACAACAGGAGTAGCAGTTGTTCCGTAAGGTAATGTAACAGTATAATCGTAGGTTGTTGAAACAAAACCAGCGATAGAGTTATTGTCTACCTTAATATCGCTCAAAGTTGCAACATTGCTAAGAATAACCACCGAAACGTTCCAGTTTTGAGTATTTCCACCCTCGGCAGTAACTGTGTAAGTTTTGCTTGTGGTGAAATCCTGTGCAACACCCGAAGCAGGACTAATGCTTGCACCAGTAGATACAGTAATAGTTGGAACCAAAGCAGTAACATTTGTTCCTGTTGGCATATTAACCACTACGGTATGGGTAACATTGTCGATAGATGTAGTACCTAACTGAGTAGGAATAGTGAAAGTTAGAATATCGTTATCGGTGCTTGGTAGTGGTTGTTTATGAGAACCTAAACCGCTAGCAAAATCTTGAGGATAAACAACCCACTGAGAGTTATCGACATCAGTTCCTGCACTTGCAGCCCAATCGGTAGTACCTGCAACAACAGCATCCTTACGAATAAGAGTATGCTCTACAGTAGCAGTGGCTACACCAGCAACAGCCCATGATGTACCCGGATCGGTTCCAATAGTTCCAATCACATCAATTAGCACATCATTCTTGTATAAACCAACAGCATCATCACCATTATAGTAAGTAACTGTACTGGTAACATCACTTTGAGCTAGTATTGTAGCGTTTGCACTAGCATTCGCAATAACATAAACCTCTCCATTAACTAGGGTTCCAGTTAAATCTTGAGTGTACGAAGCTGTAGCCGATCCGTTTGTAAAGGTTTTAACTTTATAAATAGATAAATCTACATCGGAACCTGTACCATTGTAAATTTCAAGAGCCTTGTTGTTGCTGCTTCCCTCGATATACTCCGAGAAGAATAGATCGCCAACAGGTGCATCCATTAATGTAATGGTATAGGTATTCTTGGTAGAGCCATCCTGAGCGGTAACAATTACCTTGTAACCTGTAGCTAAATCGGTAGCAACAGTAGTTCCATCGGCTAGGTAGGTTTCGAATGTAGCACCAGTAGCTGGAGTTAAGTTGCCCTCGAATGTAGCAAGAGTTTCGTTATAAGGAATTCCGGTAATTGTAAATGCTGTACTATTAACTGTGTATTCAGTTGAAGTTACAGTAGCATCGGTACTTGCAGGAGCAACAGTAACGGTAACAGTCCAGTTAAGAACGGTAGCACCATCCTCGGCGGTTACATCGTAAACCACAGGGCTGCTAAAATCGTTAGTAGTAACTCCGCTTACCTGAGCTGTTGCACCAACCTTAGCTGTAGCGTTGGCCGATAGTGTGAATGTAGCCACAAGGTTAGTTAGAGTTGTTCCGTAAGGAACTGTAACAGCAATAGTTTTAGCGCCAGCATTGATTGTTCCATTATTACCTAAAATACTGTAAGCGGTAATATTGGCATCGTGGCTAGGCTCAGTGTTTAATGTAATGGTGTAAGTTTTCTTAGTTGCTCCATCCTCGGCAGTACAAATTAACTTGTAACCGGTAGCCAAATCGGTAGCAACAGTAGTACCATCGGCCAAGTAGGTTTCGAAAGTAGCACCAGCTGCAGGGGTAATATTACCCTCGAAAGCAGCAAGCGTTTCGGTATACGAAATGTTGGTAATGGTATTATCGGTACTATTAACAGTGTAAACTGTTGATGTTACAGTAGCATCGGTACTTGCAGAAATTCGAGTAACAGTATACGTTTTAGTAGTAGTTCCATCCTGTGCAGTAACAATTACCTTATAACCAGTTTGCAAATCGGCAGCAACAGTTGTTCCATCGGCTTGGTAAGTTTCAAATGTAGCACCAGCAGCAGGAGTAAGATTTCCTTCAAAAGTTGCTAAATTATGATTGAAAGGAACATTGGTAATAGTGCCATCACCATCGTTAACAGTATAAGTAGTTGATGTTACCAATGCCACCTTACTCAAGAAATCGGCTAAAGTACGGCTATAAATCTGCAGGGTTCCACTGTTTTCACCAGCCAAAGCAATTATATCAAGAGCTGCTGTAGGAATTGTAGATCCAACAATATCACTTTCTCCAGTCTTAAATGTACGGAACTGCAAAGTGTTTGTACCATCAGAAGTATTATAGTTAACTGCTGACCCAAAAGTACCAGCTGTACTAAAAGTTAAACCATTAATTCGAATTAACCTCGACTCGTACAAATCCTTATTAGCAGCAAATGTAGCATAATCTATAACAATAGGTGTAATTGTATTTCCTGTAGAGGAAGCAGCTAGAGCATAACGATTTGGAACGAACTGACGAAGACCACTAAAGGTTGATAAACCACCCTCAAGCCCGGTTATACCATCGCCTATATTCCATGTTCCATTAAGTTTTGCTCCAGAGTCATCAATTAGCATACCACCAGTTGCATCCTGAATGTATTTTTGGTTACGATTGGCGGTACGTATAAATGATATTAAGGCTTCGCTAGCAAGTTTTACTGTATCGGCATCAAAATTTGCTTTTAGAGCTGCAATATCATTTGCTACAGCAATTACTTTAAAACCAGCATCACTTTCATCTGTAGTAGCACTTGTTAAACCAGTTACACGAATTTTGTATTGTGTACCGTATAGTGCAGCTGCAGGAATAGTATAGTCGTATGAACCATCGTTAGCGGTAGAGGCAATTACCTCGCCCCACGCCCAAGTTGCAGATCCAGTTCTAGCGTAAACCTCAATTTTAACATCCTCCGAACCCATATTGGTCGAAGTCCAAGTTATGCTAACGTTGGCTCCTGCATAGTATCTATCTGTAGAAAGGTTTGGTGCAGTTACGGTTAATGATGGAGTGCCTTTTGTTACAGAAGGAACTGTACCATCTGTTTTATAGTCGATAGAAACTCCTGAGTTTGTGTAAGAGAAAACACTAACATAGTAAGTAGTGCCAGGGGTTAATCCATTGAATGTGGCAGTTTGAGCACCAGGGGCAATATTTAATGCGCCTTTATTGTCAGCAAAATCTGTATCATCGCCAAAAGCGGTACCATCAATAACTGCTGTAAAATCATTATCGGTATTAATAACTACAAGGTAGTTGTCTGGAGTTTGAGCTCCAGCAACAGCATCGGTCCAGGTAAGTGTAATTGAAGTGCTAGTGGCAGTTGCGCCTAAGCCTGTTACGTGATTGGTAGGCTCGGGCATAATGCTTGTAGTTGTTACATCAGCTATAGTAGCAGGGGTTGCTTGTACGTTTGGAGAAGTCTCATCATCTTCAGCGACAACATAAACGTCATATGTTGAGCCTGACACCAAACCATTAATA
>WBUV01000182.1 GCA_008933525.1 Bacteroidales bacterium
GAGCGAGGTTTGTGATAAAATAACCGATGGTTCACATTATTCACCAGAAACAACAGATATTGGCTACCCATATGTAACAGTAAAAGATTTAACTGATGGTATAATTGATTTTGAAAACTGTAAGAAAATAGACAAAAAACACTATTCAGATTTATTGAAAAGTGGCTGTAAGCCAATTGTAAATGACATACTCTTTTCAAAAGATGGAACAGTTGGAAAAACTGCATTAATAACTTTCGATAAAGAATTTGTAGTGCTTTCTTCATTGGCAATTGTAAGGCCTAATTTGAAGAAAGTTTCTGAAAAGTATTTATACTTTTTAATGTCAACTGATTTTTTTATTAATAAAGCAATCGACAATAAAACTGGGGTTGCGATAAAAAGGATTGTATTAAAAACTTTAAAAACGATTCAAATACCATTACCTGATTTTAAGACTCAACTTCAAATAGTTTCTCAAATTGAAAAAGAACAGGAATTGGTAAATGCGAACAAACAGTTGATTGAGATATTTGAGCAAAAGATAAAGGATAGGATTGCGAGGGTTTGGGGAGAGAAAAAAACTAAACTAAATTAAGTATGAGATTATTTAAAATTTTGGCAAACAAACCTGCCGAAAATCGATTTTGTAACTTTTTGTTTACTTTTTACACATCTAAAAATAGCTGACTGTAATAATTTTGCTGATTGGTTAGAGGAGTTTAGTATTTAAAATCTTTATCAACTATAATAAATTAGAGTCAATATAAATAATATTTACTATATGACAGATTAACAGAGTGTTAAATTAATTTCATTGTTAATATCTTGTAATAAATGTTAATATTTTTGTTAATAATTAACCTATTGCTTAATTTTGCATGAAAAGAAAAGCAGTTTTATATCGGAAATCGAAGGATGGGAAAAAGGCATTTTATATTGATGTAGAGAATGCTGAATCCATTCTTTATTTTCTAAAATCAGATGAGGCAAATCTTAAAAAATTTAGATATGCGCTTGATTTACTGCTCGAAGGTCGTCCTCCTAGAGACCTTTACGACAAAGAGAATTTTGATAAAAGCTGTGAACATGTTACAGCCATTAAACTTTTTAAGGGAAAAAAGAACCCTCGTATATATTGCCTGCAATACACCGATGGCTGTACAAAAGTTTTTGTAATTATAGCAGCCGAACTTCTTGAAAAAAAGAAGTCGGAAGGACTTACAAATAAAGAGAAAACAATTATTAACAGGGTAGCATCATACCAATACACTTTAGTCGATGAAACCGAATGAAATAAAAACAAAGTTCGATGAACTCCTCAATTCAACAACCCCAGAGGAGCAATTTGAACACGAAGCCCAACTGCTTGCTTTCAAATTCCTCAGTATAATCGATGCTGAAATGGAAGCACAGAATATAAGCAAAAAGGCTTTAGCTGAAAAAGTTGGAACATCACAATCGTTTATAACTCAACTTTTCCGAGGTGACAGGAAACCCAACTGGACAATCCTTGCTAAAATGCAAAAGGAGTTAGGCTTACAATTTACCATCTCAACAAACAATGAGATTGAACAAAGGGTTATTGAGGCAATTTCCTTGGCGCATAAGGTTTGGGTTAAGGAGGGCTGCTATAGCATGACTGAAACCAGAAAGTTAATTGGCAATTTTGAAGTATTAACTAATCCAAAAGATGTACCGCTAGCATCATGAGAGCAAAACAATCGCCCCTTAAGTTGGCTGTTTTTCACTTAGTCAAGAACAACTTTGAGTTTATTGTTCCCAAGGAAGATGAATTAGTGCCACAGACACTATTCGAATCTTACCCTATTGACATCGACTTTGTACATCAACCTCTCCCCGATTCTACAACTCAAATTCAGGTGTTTGTTGAAATAAAGATAAACAACTCCAAAAAGAAATCGGGGTATAGTCTAACTGTCGAAGGAATGGGTGTTTTTCAATTGGACGATAAGAACATAGAAAAGGAACTTGCTTACAATCTTAGAATATTCTCATCGCTAAACATGATGATTAATAATTTGCGCAATATTATTGCCCAGCAAACTGCTTTTGCTCCAATGGGTGTATATTTAATGCCACCTATCGACATAAAAGATTTAATTGGAAAGAAAATGGAGAAAAAAAACAAAACCGAATAGTTTTAGCCAATTTATTCAAGCCACAACATTCTAAAAAAATGACTTGTGGCTTTTTTAATTCCCTAAAAATTTTGTACACAGAAATAATTGATCTCAAAAAATTTGCTTGAGCCTATTTATGGTGCAAATTGTAGGCTATAAGTAGAATTCTCACATCAAATAATCCAACAAATTCTGTTTATTACATTAAAAACAGGGGAAGGATAAGATTTTTATAAGTAGAAATAAAGAAGTAGAAATCTGAACTTTTACTAAACCATAACCTTTCACAAGTTAAAACGCTACAAATAAAGCAACGTTTCACCTCATTATCAAAATATTACAAATTAATCTCTCTAGCCTACCATAAACGAATTAGTACCTATCTCTACTAAGAAAAAAGTAAAAAAATTAATTAAACCTACTTGACTCTCATATCTTAAATTTATATATTGCATTGTTTTTCAGTTAGTTAAAACTCCGAAAACGGAGTTTTAACTAACTATCTTTAGAAAAGCAATATATCTTTTTCTTTCTCTTTGGTCTACTAAATGCCTTTTAGTTTCTATTCTTTTAAGTCTAAACGAAAGGAACATAAATATGATGGAGCAAGATATATATCTATGGGGTAATTCGGCTTATGTAACATACAAATTTCTTATTAACCGAAAAGTTCCCGAACAGACAATCTACAACAATACATCTACAAAAAACAAAAAGGGCTGGTTTACAAGAAATCATCCTAATAACAAGAAAATTAAACTAATAGAATATAGTTCTATCCCCTACGACATAATTAAAAAGTTCAGTCTACCAGATTTTGCAGAACTTAAACAAATCGCAAAGATAAAATCATCACTATATAAAGAAAAATTGGAACAAAGAACTTATAAGACCATTACCAATATACTAGACTATGAATTTAGCAACTGGGAATTACTAAAAAATATATACAGTTTATACTCATTTGAAGACGAAAAAATTGAGATGTATTGCAAAACACACGCATTGTTATCTAAGGTAGTTGAATTAAGCAATCTTAGTTTCAAATTGGCAGATCTATATGCCTCATATAGCCAGTATGAAGGATTGGTTTTCGAGAATATTCGCTATTCCACTTTTTGCAATAAGATTAAGCAAATAAAGAAATCAAAAACAATTGAAGATGTTCTCATTCATAGCTTAAAAGGGAAGCCTAGCAACAATTCAAAAATTAACGAAGATGTTATTATTGAAATAAAGAAGTACGCTTACAGTCCTAAAAAGTACAACGCATCACAAATCCTTCATTTTGTAAATGATTACTTAATTCGTCAGAACAGAAAGCCAATTTCACTATCATTTGTATACAGTATCACTTCTCAAACATATGTAAAAAATGAGGGAATGATTTCAAAATTTGGTGAAAAGTATGTTAAGGAAAATATGATGCCACACGCACATTTCGACCCTCCTACTGAGGAAGGAATTCTGTGGGCAATGGATGGTTCAAAATTTCAATTTGCATATAAGGGAGGATCGGATAGATATAATTTCCTGACATACTATGTTGTACTTGATGCATTTAACAAAATGATAATTGGATACTCTTCTGATGATAGTGAAAACTCAATCATGGCTATCCAAGCATTCAAAAATGCATGTGATAATACGAAATACCTCCCAACCGAGATAGTTTCAGATAACTCGCCTGCATATAGAACCCAAGAGTATGTTCGAATTATTAACAAAGCAAAGCAATTAAATGTTAACTGGCGCATAAACAGAAGTGGAAATCCCAGAGACAATGCTTATGTAGAAAGATTTTTTGGGGTTTTTCAGGAACAAGTTTGCAAAAAGTACGATGGCTATATAGGAGACGGGATTAAATCTAGGAATATTAATGGCAAGCCTTCACCTGAAGAAATAAAAAAATACTTGTCAAGAAAGAACCTAAAAACCAAGGAAGAACTGAAAAACTATTTGGATGAAATGAAATCTGATTATAACAAATCAAAGAAAAGAATAGAATTTGTTAGAAAAGATACATTTCAAAGGAAACTAAATAGTAATAAAAAAATTGAACCCACTAAACTAAGTGGTATTGACTATGCAATTCTGTTCTTTTCATCTAGAGAGGTTACAGTTCAGAAAGGTATGATTGTTCTGAATATTGGTAATCTAAGTAATGAATACAATATCTATGACAAAAAAATTCTCAAGTGCTATTACGGCACTAAAGTAAGGGTTAGGTATTGTACATCTGATCTTTCAACTATAATGTTATTTGAATTAAAATCTGATAATTACATATGTACACTTGATAGATATAAGCATATTCCAAAATCACACATTGAAAGAGATGACGAGGATAATGAGAATCTGAAAAAACACATAAAAAGCAACAAAGAACTTTTAAAAGAATTTAAGCTTAAGATAAAAGAAGTTGAGAGAGACTCCGCAAAGAATAACGAAAACATCCCTCTTGAACTAAATCAGATAATATCGCTTACAAAAGAACAGAGCGAAAAAAGTGAAACTGATAAATTAAATGCCGAGTTAGACAAACTTGGAGAATTAGAAAAGTTTGGTATTTACATACCCAACTACAATGAAATAAAATTTAACGACATACTTGAAAACGCCCTTACTCAAAAGGGAAGTAATAAAAATTATACATATGGGGAAAATTAAACGGCCAATAATTCAAACCACTAATTTCAATACAGTGCGAAACGTTTGCTACGATTCTCTTACTCACCAACATCTGAACATAATTTATTCACCTCCTGGGTATGGAAAAACATTAGGTCTTACAACAATTAAAATGGAATATCCTGAGAATGTTGTTTACATAAAAGCACTTGCTAGCGACAATCCGAGGGTTTTCTACTCTTCTATTATAAATGAACTTGTAGATGAAAAATACAACTGGAAACTAAGTTTGTCTATTACGATAAAAAGGGCTGCAAGTTTATTTAATAGTAAAGATAAAAACATGATACTGCTTATTGACGAGGTTACAAAATTCAACCATAACTTCTTTTTGCACCTTCATGACTTTAGAGAATTAACAATGGATAGTACAGGAATAGTTCTATCCGGAGGTAAAGACCTAAAAGAGAGATTTGAAAAATGGTGTTTACATTCAGCACCTGGAATATCCGAATTTGTAAGTAGATTTAATATTTACCAGCAACTTTTCCCGCCAAGCAAAGACGAGATTGTAACCATCCTTCATGCAAACAATATTTTCGATAAAGATTTTGAAAAAAAGTGTATTAAGGAGGTTACAGATTTTCGCCAATTGGAAACATACATGGATAATTACGACATTTTGAAAGAAAAACTGACTAATGAGAAATTGAAAATAATTACATCTTAAATTTTCAAAAATGGATTTAGAAAAAGAAAAAAAAGCGGTAATTATTACAAGAAAAATAAAACTCTACATAGACGTACCTCCTGAAAACAAGGAGAAAAAGAACGAACTATATCGTAAACTTTATGATTGGCAAAAAATAGCTTATAAAGCAGCGAACATTGCTGCAACAAACCTCTATCTCCAGGATCAGGTTAAAGATCTCATTTACTTACAGGATGATGTAAAAATTAAACTTGCAGACAGATTAAAAAATAATGATGGAATATTCAACTGCTCTAGAGATAATACGACATACAAGATTCTATCTCAAAAATTTAAAAACGAACTTCCTTCCTCTATTTTTTCTGCAATAAATCAATCAGTTTTTAAAAATTACATTTCCGAAAAGTCTGACTATTTCAATGGCATTAGAAGTTTGCGTAATTACAAAGCAAACATACCAATCCCTATTAGGGTTTTATCTATATACAATCTCAGATATGATCCTGAAATTAAAAACTTTCGCTTCTCTCTATTCCGAGATGAAAAGTATCATATTCCATTTAAAACTTACCTCGGCAGGGATAGAAGTAATAATAAGATAATTATTGAGAGATGTATAAAGCAAGAATACAAAATCTGCGATTCACTTCTCACATTAAAAGACGGCGATATATTCTTATATCTTGTTGTTAAGATTCCCATAGAAACTAACAATTTATTCTTAAACGAGGCCAAAGTCAAACTCTCGTTTATGGCACCACTGATAGTAATATTCAATGAAAAAGAGTATATGTTTGGAGATAAGGAGAGTTATATCTACAAAAGGCTAGCCATACAACATGGATTAAGACGAAGACAAAGTATAATGAAATATAATACAGGAGGCAGAGGTCGTAAAAATAAAACTAAAGGAGTCGAAGAATTTAAAACCAAAGAAAAGAACTTTATAAACACTTACACTCATCAATTATCATATGAATTAGTTAAGTTCTGCTTAGACAATAAAATTGGGCGAATTAAACTTGTTGATATTGTCCAAACATCAGAAGATGCAAAAGAATTTCCTTTCGTTATCAGAAACTGGTCGTTTGGTAATTTTAGAGATAAATTAGAGTATAAGTGCAAAAAAAATAGCATAGAACTATTATACAACTAGTT